>NZ_SZVK01000002.1:0-194101 GCF_005280595.1 Escherichia sp. MR
AATCGGTGGAGCTGCATGACAAAGTCATCGGGCATTATCTGAACATAAAACACTATCAATAAGTTGGAGTCATTACCGAAATCACAACATTTGAAGAAACTCTGGATAACCTCCTACAACGCCGACGAGCATTGGCCAGAGATATGCTCTGCGCTACTCCCGATTTGAACTGTGCGGATTTTGAGACCATTTTGAAGGGAGCCTAACCGATATGAGCGGCAATACTACCAGTCGCCAAACCTGAAATAACACTTAGCTGTGATGATTCGTTATTACCTATCGATAGCTTCGGAAAACATAAATTAAAAATGCCCAGAGGAGTACTATTATCGTTAGCATTACCCGAACGCCGTATTAACGGTTATTTATTGGTAAGTGCTACGTTCCATGGCAAGAGTTCATCAACACGGTTAGCCGACAGTATATTGAGTATATGGCGTAGATATGCTTGCGGATTGATACCATTCAGACAGCAGGTCCCGCTCAGCCCGTACAGTAGAGCGCCGTTCACTACCGTAATCGCTGCCGAAGAACACATTGATTGCCCCTCAATAATCCTGCCGTCAACGTCAAAATTGCTGGTCGGGCTCGACTTATTTAATTGTGTAAACAGGGCCTCTCAGCGAAGGCCCTTATGCATCACCTGATGTTAAAAGTCACTACATCCAAGATGACGTTCAATGGCACCATGCGATTCAATGTAAGCCTGGGCCGTCTGTTCCAGTACACCAAGCTCAGCGTTGTATGTGTTAGCTGCATCAAATACCAACGACAACACTTCGGGATACACAACCAGATGTGTAACGGAGTTATCTTCATCCAATACTTTTCCCCACGCCTGCTCAATTAGATTTCTGAGAACCACCACCTCACGACTCTTACACCAGACATAGTTATTAAGTAGCAGCACCATAAGATAAGGAGTGGCATCGTTAGCCACAGCTTCCCTACTCCAGAGGTAATATAAAGGGGTGGGCTCGACTGATTTATCTTTACGTCGCTTACACTGCAAATGTTCAGAAATTAGTCTATGCAGTTCACCAGTAAAATCAGCCATCAGAGAAGGAATTGCCTTATTCATACCAGGGCAAGGTATTAATTTAAATTGTAATAATTTAATTTTAGGATGTGTAGCTGCAGCCCGATACAGAGTTGCAAGGACACACTTTTGCCAGAGGGCGTTACAGGAAAGCTTAATGTTTGATTCTGTATACATAATAAATCACCTTACAGTTACAATAGGTCAAAAACCGCTGTAGCCAAAGTTACGCTGGCCTGATGCTTTAGTATCGAGCTTCGTCAAATAATCCAGACGTGCCAATAAGCGCTGGTGCTGCTCAGGGAAATCAGGATCGTTAATATCCAGGATGTAACGTCCATTAGTAGGGAAATGAACTAATCCCTGGTGATCTTCCAGTTCCAACCCTAAGGCACTGTACCAGGCTCCGGTAATTAACCGTCTCAGGGTGTCAGAGCGCTCATAGTCTCCCAAGTGGTAATAGGCGTCTTTGTTAAACAACAGGCAGACGTGATAATGACATTTAAAGGACTGCGTATATTCTTTCGCCCAGATAATACAAACCGACGTTGCGTAGGTGCGTTTGCCTTGTTGTTTTTTACGGTGTTGATCTGCATTAATTTTCGCATTCAGCGAGTTACGGAAACGAGATATCTCTCCGGGACTCAGGTTAGGAAAACAGGTAATGGTATCTCCATTGTCAATCACAGGAGGGTAATGAAGATCCACCCGTATTGCCGTTATTCTGGAATGTTTCTGGAGGAGATTATCCAACAAGTTTCTTATTTTTAACCAATGAGCCTCATGACATTCACCGTAAGGAGTTTCGATAGTGAACATGTTAATATTCCTTTTGGTTTTAGAGATAAATGGAAACTTAAACAGAATACTGAAAGTATTTTTAATATTCGTTTTAATAGTTTACGGAGATATATCACTCTACAGATATTTTATCGATATCCGCATCTCTGATACAATCATTGCTCTGTTATATGTCGCTAATGCAATACAAAACACATGCCATAAATCACACATCAAGTGATATTTATGGTGGCGGTATATAACAGTACACTATATACCCATTACATTATATATCATTACATATATCACATATATTACATATCACATATATTACATATATTACCTATCCAACACAGTTATATTCAGAAAGCTCCCGTTAATAGCGGGAGCTTGTACAAAAATAGCTCTGCAATTATTTATAAACTGAATGCATCAACAGGTTTAATATATAATGTCTTTCCTCTTTTATCGACTAGGATTCTGTTCTGTGAATAAAGTATCTCAAGTATCTCATTCACTCTGGCGTTGTTCCGCAGTCGATTAGGCCCATACTGCAATATAGTGTTCTTTCTGATATAGGGAGCTCCTATACGAGAGCACTGGTTTCTGATCCACCAGTCAAGTTCCTCCACATCTTTGTTAATCTGTGCTGACTCCTCGGGTTTTGCAAACAATCTCAGGTACTCATTAACATGCCATGCTGTTATTTCTATCGCTGCTTCAGTGATATGCAATGAAATATCACCTTCGTCACCATTGAAGTAGTGGAGGATAGCGGCAATCCTTGCCATGTTATCTGCGATTTTGGATGCATAATCTTTATAATTATATAAACACCCGAAAACACTCATTTGCGATTCAGTATGATTATAAAACTCAATCCAGCGCCTTTGAGCTTCAGAAGAAAAATGCAAACACATACGTTCTTTTACACCGATTCTGTCAATACTTTCATTAACAATCTCCATGAGTCGTTGATGAAATACAGGTAAATGTTCAGTAGAAAAGACAGGATTAGTGATTTGTCTGCTCCCTTGTGTGGAATAAGGTTTACAAAACAAACAACGAGCAAAAAAACCGACTCCCTTAGCAAAATCGCCTTTTCGTGCTTTGTAACTTTCAAAGACCGATGGCTGAACCATCAATGAAATTGTCATTCTGGCATCTGTAATTAATTTTTCTGGTTCTGACTTTCTCACTATAGAAAAGTTGGAGCCATCCCAAATTTTGTTCAGAAAAGGTAATTCCTTCAGGGCATAACCATTAAAGACAGTCCCCGCCTCATCAGACATAAGGCCAACGGATCGCCAGGTACTACAAAGCACATCTTTTATCGCAGATGAGGTGACATCATTTAATATCATCTTTATTCTTTCGGGCTTTTCCGGATACATTTCAAGCAGTCGTTTTAACTTTTCATTAGTTTCTGCATGGTCCAGACCACGACAAATTTCTGCACTTATTTTCTTTTCCAGTGCTTTTTTTTCAATATTGAGGAGCTCAACTTCATTATTCCATTTGACAAGAGAGTATTCATACTCATTCAATAATTGCTCATCCAGTTGATATAATGGTGCCATCAGCATCTTATCAACTGTGCTTTTTCGCTCTCCAGATTCAGCCTCTGTTATCAGATAAAGTGATGGTGGTCCCTGCAGGCCATCAAATCTGCAAACATCAATCCTGTTTTGAACAGCATAGGACATAGCGCCAAGACATGAAACACTGATTAATGACAGTGGCGCCTGTGTACGCTGTTGTACTTCATATATTGCGTTTTTGATGAAATCAGGGAAATAATCTACCGGATAATTATCGTTCATATGCATGCATCCCATTTTTAGTTAAAAATTCTCTCTGAGCTGCTATTTCCGCTATTAATAGCGGAAATAGCGACAGAAAGAACCATCGTTTAAAATTAGTATTTAATTAACGTTTAGTAATCCACCACAGAAGGTCACTTAACAACCACCCGCAAGATTTCTTCCCAATGGTTTTACGCGGTGGGTAGTTTCCCTCTCGTTCAAGTTTCCAGGCTTGTGAACGGGAAATTGAGGTGATCTCTTTTCGTTCCTTTTCACGTACCAGTCTGTCACCCTCAGTCCCATAGGCTTTCAAAATTACTGAACGTTGCTCATCTGTTAATGGAACCCACATGACGGCCCTCCTGATATATCAATGATTCTTATCTCAGTTGTGAGCATGAAATGACTGAATTTCCTGGACAATACATAGTGGAGATTCCGTTGTCATATTGCTCACTGAACACCCATGGACAGCAAGGTACATACGAAAACAAATCAAGTCAAGTTAATACAAATAAATCAATTCCTGACTCACAAACCAACTAATAGGTCAACATGTGTTGATTTGGAACAAAACAACCAATAATGCACATTACAAACAATGATTTTAAACCAAGAAGTGCTTTTCATTGTTGACAATGACACAAAATGAATCTAGTATCGACTTCATGTTATGCTCAGATAGACTTCTGACAGTGATAGTAAAGAAGAGAAGGAGGTGGTTAAATTTGTGACCAAGATCACAAAAATAAATTAGTTTTTACTATTCACAATAGGAGGGAAAGAGAGCCAGGCATTTTACCTGTCATTGAAATGACAACAACAGCTTCAACAGATCGGAATATTCAGGAGGAGGAAGAAGAAGGAGATCTGACGGGTGTTATAATTGTTACAACACGCTGGAGGAAAATTATCGTAATAATAGATGCATTCTCAGGTATACCCTGTATCACCCCGAAAACACGGCATGCATCCGTTTTATTAGTAGATGCAGACTCAGTATCAACGTATCCTTTCAGGAGATAACATCGATTTTAACTGCCAGTATCCGGTATGCGGCAAAAGGAAACCTTCTTACATAATGGTAAATCAGACTATGCAACAAAATCAGTACTATCGTATTTTATCCGGAGAATCCCGCCCATTCCCTGGCATATATGAGGCTGTTTCCGAACAACTCCTTTTGCTCATTTTTAAGGCACGTCAGCTATATCAGGATCCAGAATATCGCCCCTGGTTTGAAGAACAGCACAAAGTTCTCTTGGCATTGCGTGATAATACAGAGCTCCAGAAAATTTTTAACAAACAAAGAAAAGAAAATTTTGCTCTTGGCGCATCTACATCGTCTCAACCCACTGCTCTTACTAATGCGCTTAATGTTATGTGCCATTTATACAATGGCTTTGATGAAGGAAATATCAGCCTGAAAAGCTGGGGAGCGATGCAAGAGGTACAGACAACACCAGACTTTTTCAGCCTGGGACCAAGAACCTGGAAAACACCTGAACTGGCAAAGTTTGTAGGAGATGATTTATTTAATATTCTGACTGAATGTAAAGCCTGGAGTTCACCAATTCCAGCAGAAGCCCGGCAGGGGTATTGCCATCAGGATCTGTCTGTTGCGCACTCCTGCACCTCAGAGTTGCTGGCACATCTGAAGCAGTATCATGAAATAGATGAATCAACAATACTTGCCATAACCATTGGTCTGGCGGTCAACGAATTCTACCAGTATAAGCAAAATATTCCAGAATGGCTTTCCTGTTTTGAGAATAAGAACAAATGGCCCTGGGACTGCAGGAAGTCAGATACTGAAGATGTGCACAGACTGAGAGAACGACTATCGATAATCGGATGTACAGAATTCGTAAAAAATATGTTCTCAGTCGCCAGTCAGCATGAAATACAGACAATGTACAATATTTATGTCCATATTTATGCAGCTGAAATCTGCGGTTGGGTAAAAACAAGCATGGCGTATTTTAAACCAACAGATTTCATCCAGTACACATGGAAATTCGCAACAGTTACTCCGGATAAAGATGAAAAAACCGAGAATACGACCGCATGGGAAAGGGATTATTGTCAGATAACCATACAACGAGATGAACTCCTTAGATTGATTCGCACTAATACTCTGCAGGATGCAGCAATTCATCTTTCAGGCTGCCTGCAATATGCATATCTGGAGTCAGTAAAGCATGATATTGACTATCCTGGAATAGCCCCTAATGCTGAAGAAAAGAAAATGAAATACACAGATTCTATTGAATTTTCTGGAATTCGGAATAACATCATAAATGCAGTAAAACGGCTGGAATCATTTGAAAAATGGTATGAAACTAATAAAGTTTTGTTGGTAAGTAATAAAAAAATACGAACAGAGAAGATTGACGTTGTTGTACGACTTGCGGGACTGAAAGCCTATGATTTGCAGGAAGGGGTTCCGGATGGTCTGAAATGGAAAGTTAAAGATGGCATAAATGAACGCATCAAAACCGATACCAGTTTATGCCTGCCTCAGGATATCAGTGATACATCGCTAAACCGTTATCGTCACGCTGTGACGCGCATTGTCAACGACGAAATCGACACATTACTGATGGAACAGAAGAAAAAAAATAAAAGATTCCCCTACAGCAAAGATCGACATGCGATCCAACCTTTATGGAGCAAATGCTTGATAGAGCAGTAGAGTACTGGGGGGATAACCGCGCTGTTATCCCCTGTTTATTCTGCCAACTCTCAGGTCTGTCAGAGTTCCAAAAACACGATGCGGCTGGCAAATTATGCGGCTTTTCCATTAACAGATTCGGCCACAAGAACAACACCGTGTTTATTTCGATCAGGATGTTCACTCCAGATTTCTGATTCAGGAATACTTTCCCCGTCATAGCAGATCCGATCGCCATCAAACGGATAATACCGTGCGGAATCAGTATCTAAAATAAACACTTTCAGATTCGTTGAACGACGCGCTATATGCTGCCAGAGGGCTTTACCTCCTTCATATTGCTCGTTATCACTTAATAGTATAACGCCCGCTTTTGTGGCTACCGTTTCATATACAAACGTCGCAAGGCCAACATCACGTACAGCCCCATCAACAACAATCCCTTCAATCTGAGCGACGTCCTGCTCTTCCCAGAATTTCCGGACAAACACCCCTTCAAGCTGTGAGCGACGCTGAAGCTCCAGAGTGGCAACAACCTTATGGCGAACATCACCATCAATAACAGAAGGTGCAGCTTCGATTACCGCAGCAAACGGAGTCTTTGGATCCCAGATGATCTGGTAAAGCACGCCCTGAATAGTTACTCCATCCAGTATCGAAAAACGACGAGCTACAGTAGCAGGGGAGTAAGACATTGGAATTACAGCCATTTTTGAATCCCCTCTGAGTAATACAGGCACGAAAATTTACCTCAATAATTATAGTAAACAATACAAGAACCAGGTGCATCAACAATACCCATCAATTGTACATAATTCATACAGCGACCAGGAACTCCCTCACCTTCTGCCAAACAGATTGACAACATTATTGCCTGTTTGCTGTTGATAGTTATTAACCCGGTCTTCCCAGATCTCAAGTGCTCTGCGTTTTTCTGGCAAATAATCGTATCGATCATAATGTTTTGAACTGACATCGTTCAACGCATGATTTTGAATACGATCGCGGATTTCCTTACTGATTCCAGCTTCTCCCATTAACGTTTTACAGGTCCGACGTAAGTCACGTGCTGTAAAAATTTTAAAGTCAGGATTACAAGCCCGGAAATACATGATAGCGCGAGCCAGACTGTCCGTACGAACCGGACGCTTACCATTAGTCGAAAGCGGGAAAATGTAAGGGCTCGATTTTTCTTTTGTTAACTCCTGCACACAGGATAATTCCTGTAATGCTGATTCAGTCAACGGTATCAAATGTTCTCGCTTATTTTTAGAGACATCCGCAGTCACCAGCAGCGTTTTTTGCTGAAAATCAACATCACACCACTGACTGGCGATCATTTCGAAGGGACGTTGCCCTCCGGTATAGATACAGAATCGAATCAAATGTTGCATTAATAATCCAACGTTGGTTGCTTCAGCAAAATGTTCCATTAGAAAACGCAACTCTTCGAGTGTCAGCCAGGTGTCACCGACTTTTTCTGCAGATGACTGTTTCGGTATCACTGATACAGGATTGGCCTCCAGCCCAAAACTAATCCCTACACTTGTGTTCATCGGATCGTTATCAGCTTTCAGACCATAGTTAAATGCAGCCATCAGGTAAGAACGGATCCGGTTAGAGTGAACCACAGCACCGCGCTGAATGATCCCGGCCAGGATATGTTTAATCTGTCCGGAAGTCACATCTTTAGCTTTAGTCTCACGGGGGATCACTGTATAGCATTCATTTTCAAGGCGTTTCAGAACATCCTGCCATGTTCTCTTATTATCAATTTTCATTTTGTTAACATAACCATGAATCAATGCTTCAAATGAACCCTGTGATTGATGGAGTTGTATCCGTTGCTGTTCTGCAAGCTGTTGTCGCTCCAGTTCTGTCTGGGGATCCTTTCCTTCAATGAGCCAGGCACCATACTTTTTTGCCAGTTCGTTCGCTGTGGCCAGTTTCATCTCAGGCCATATACCCAATTGAATGAATCTTTCTTTTGTCCCTTTTTCCACGTAATAGCGGAAATAGAAAATTTTGCTGCCAGAAGACTGAACTTTGACGCCAAGTCGTCCAGTGCCACGTTGAGAGCTGTTGCTCCAGACATAGAACGATGTCTTTTTTGCTTTTAATGCTCGGATAGCTGTTTCAGTTAGATTGACGGCCATAGAACCTCTTTTCTAAATCAGTAACAATCAAAATAACTCGTAAATTTGGGTCAGGTAATGGGTCAGGTAACGATCGTACAATGGAGAAAAAACGGAACCAAGCGGAAACAGAAGAAATTACATAATTACTTGATTATAAACAATTAATAAAACAATTACGAACAAACCAAAACAATACAGAATGGACTTGCCTCATGACTCATAATCGCTTGGTCGCTGGTTCAAGTCCAGCAGGGGCCACCAGATACCGCAAAGGCTGACGAGAAATCGTCAGCCTTTTTTCATATATCAATTACTTTGCGTGCCAGTAAGCTGCTGCACGTACCCGCTGTGGGTCATATTGTTCTGCTTCAAAGCGGCGGCTTAAATTCTTAACCACCTTGCCTTCGCCGGTTATCCAGATGAAATAATCATCGGCAGGAATTTCCAGCTGCGCCAGACGCGCGTCCACCGCCTGCTCATCATGCGCCAGCCACTCGATGTTAAAACCGTCAAGGTGCGCGAGATAATCCTGACAGGCGTTATCCCGCACGCTGACCAGTGCGGTAACTTGCGGTTTAACGGCAAGTTTGCTTAACGTTTCCAGGCGTCGGCGCAGTGCGGGCATTCCGGATTCATCACATACATACACCTGATACGCGTAATCTTCCGGCACCACCAGCGAACCACGCGGTCCGGCTACTGTGAGTTTATCGCCCGGTTGCGCCTGCATCGCCCAGCCGCTGGCGACACCGCCGTCATGAATAAAAAAATCGATCGCCAGTTCATGGCGCTGCTCATCATACAGTGGCGTATAGTCGCGCGACGGCGGGCGTGGCCCTTCCGGCCAGACGATACCCTCTTCTGTTACCGTTGGCGGTACAAAGTGAGCGTCAGGTTGAGGAAAGAAGAGTTTGCTGTGATCGTCAAAGCCGCGCGACGTAAAACCGTCCAACGCCTCGCCGCCGAGGACAATACGCTGAAAACCGGCGCTGATGCGCTCAACGCGTAACACGGTCAGTTCACGGAAGCGCAGATCATTGCGAACGCGCTGTGGGTAGCGGGGAGAGTTATTCATTGTTATCGCCTTCGTGATGGTAATCAGATATATCTAAATAAAATTCGCAAATGATAATGATTGTTAATCATGATAAATGCAAGCAATTTGTAGTACTGATATATCTGAAGTATGTGAAGTCATTCAGCACCGTAGCAAGGCTGCCGGATGCGGCGTGAACGCCTTATCCGGCCTACATGTTGAGTACATCTGAGTTTAAAAATCATTTTTGTACTTGCAGCAATGCTCATGTCAGATATAAATTAGATATATCTAATTAAGCAAAAGGAGGCTGATATGAGCCATCATCACGAAGGGTGTTGTAAACATGAAGGCCAGCCACGCCATGAAGGCTGCTGTAAAGGTGAGAAGTCAGAACACGAGCACTGCGGGCACGGTCACCAGCATGAACACGGTCAATGCTGCGGTGGTCGCCACGGTCGCGGCGGCGGTCGTCGGCAGCGTTTCTTTGGTCACGGTGAATTGCGCCTGGTGATTCTGGATATTCTCTCGCGCGATGACAGCCACGGTTATGAGTTGATTAAAGCGATTGAGAATCTGACCCAGGGGAATTACACCCCAAGCCCGGGCGTCATCTACCCGACGCTGGATTTTCTCCAGGAGCAGTCGCTAATTACCATCCGCGAAGAGGAAGGCGGCAAAAAACAGATTGCGCTGACCGAACAGGGCGCGCAGTGGCTGGAAGAAAACCGCGAACAAGTGGAGATGATTGAGGAACGCATCAAAGCGCGTTGCGTTGGTGCGGCGCTGCGCCAGAACCCGCAAATGAAGCGGGCGCTGGATAATTTTAAAGCGGTGCTGGACCTACGTGTCAACCAGAGCGATATCACCGACGCGCAGATAAAAAAGATCATTGCGGTGATCGACCGCGCCGCTTTTGATATTACGCAACTGGATTAATCACTGATTGCCGGATGCGGCGTAAACACCTTATCCGCTTACCCACCCGTAGGCCTGATAAGATGTGCCAGCATCGCATCAGGCATTGTGTACCAACCGCCGGATGCGGCGTGAACGCCTTATCCGCCTACCCCCCGTAGGCCTGATAAGATGCGCCAGCATCGCATCAGGCATTGTGCTCCAACTGCCGGATACAGCGTAAATACCTTATCCGCCTCCCCCTGTAGGCCTGATAAGATGCGCCAGCATCGCATCAGGCATTGTGCTCCAACTGCCGGATGCGGCGTACCGATTAATGCAGCACCGTCACCGCGTCTTCCAGTCGGCTGGCGCGGTGTTTTACCATCGCCGACACCTGCGCGCTCTCCTCCACTAGCTCGGCGTTTTTCTGGGTGATCAGGTTAAGCTCATCTACCGCACGGGTCAGGCTGGAAAGCCCATCAGCCTGTTTCAGCGTTGAATGGCTAATCTGAGCAATTAACTGGGTGACGTTTTTTACCTGCACCACAATATCGTCCATCGTCCGCCCGGCGGCGTGTACCTGTTGCGAACCGGATTGCACCTTATCTGCACTGGCATCAATTAGCTTGCGAATATCGTTGGCAGCATTGGCGCTACGGCTGGCTAAATGACGTACCTCCCCAGCCACCACCGCGAAACCTTTGCCTTGTTCTCCGGCGCGCGCCGCTTCCACCGCCGCATTCAGGGCGAGGATATTGGTCTGAAACGCAATATCGTTAATCAGCGAAGTTATGGTGCCAATGCGCTGGGTACTGTCGGCGATATCGTCCATCGTTTTGATCACCGTGGTCATCGCTTCCCCGCCCTGCACTGCTGCATTACTGGCAGTGATAGAAAGTTTATCGGCAGCCGACGCCGTAGCAGAGTTCTGTTTCACCGACGCCGCCATCTGGTTCATGGTCGCCACCGTTTGCTGAACGTTATCAACTGTCTGCTGGGTATGTTCGTTCAGTTCATCAGTGCCTTTCGCCAGCGTCTCGCTGCCGTTTCTGACACTGGACACCTGGCTTGAGACATCATTAATTAGCCAACGGCACATCAGGCCAAGTTGCCCTACCGCGCGTAATGTCAGCCCCAGCTCATCGCTGCGATTCAAATGCTCAACACTATTACGTTCTCCGGTCGCCACCTTCAGTGCCTGACGGGCAACATTTTCTATCGGGCGTACAATCTGCCATTCAAAACAGGCACTTGCCAACAACATCACTAGCGCACAGAGGAAATACGTCACCACCGGGGCAGCAACAAACCAGAGCATTGCCGCCAGCACGATAAACATCAGCGCCATCACTCCACGCGCCCGCCAGCGAAGCGGCAATGAAGGCTGTTTTCCCAGCCAGCCTTTACGCACCACCAGACCTTTATGAATACGCTTATTTGTACGTCCGGCATTCAGCGCCTTGTACAGCGGCTCTACCGCTGCGATCTCGTCATCCGTCGCCCGTGTACGAATCGACATATAACCACTGATTTTGCCCTCACGCACCATCGGCACCACATTCGCCCGCACCCAATAATGATCGCCATTTTTGTGCCGATTTTTCACAATACCACTCCAGGGTTCCCCCTGCTTCAGGGTGTACCACATATCAGCAAAGGCCGCTTTCGGCATATCCGGATGGCGCACCATGTTATGCGGCTGTCCCTGTAACTCTTGCAAGGTATAGCCGCTAACCTGCACAAAAGTGTCATTAGCATGTGTGATATAGCTTTGTAGATTGGTAGTAGACATCAGAGTGGTATCGTCAGCCAGCGGGATATTTTGCTGGGTGACATACGAATGAGAAGACATAATCGCGTCCTGTGCAAGTTATATTGTTGTTAACTTCTTGTCAGAAGTTATGTCGGCTCCGGTGAGGTTATCTTTAGTGGTTTAATTTGATTTAGATCGCAATTTTCGATTAAAGCACAAAACCTAATTCCTTGATTTAAAATACTTTCACTTGGGTACTATCCCGGCACGTTTATTATATTGCCCAATAATCAGGCAATTATTGCCCTGACATAGTGCATTTCCTCCTGGATAGCAGGAGGTGCGCCCGATAAAAATCGTGCAAAATAACGGCAAGTGTTAACAAATAGCATTAAATATTGCATGAATGATAACCGCATTTATGTTTATCCCGATTTTCGCGATCGCAGCCGGAGTGGCGCAATCCCTGCAATACTTAAATCGGTATCATGTGATACGCGAGCCTCCGGAGCATATTTTGAACAGGTTACCTTCGAGCGCATCGGCTTTAGCGTGCAGCGCCCACGCCCTGAATCTCATTGAAAAGCGAACGCTGGATCATGAGGAGATGAAAGCACTTAACCGCGAGGTGATTGAATACTTCAAAGAGCATGTCAATCCGGGGTTTTTAGAGTATCGCAAATCTGTTACCGCCGGCGGGGATTACGGAGCCGTAGAGTGGCAAGCGGGAGGTTTAAATACGCTTGTCGACACCCAAGGACAGGAGTTTATCGACTGCCTGGGAGGTTTTGGCATTTTCAACGTGGGGCACCGTAATCCAGTTGTGGTTTCCGCCGTACAGAATCAACTTGCGAAACAGCCGCTGCACAGCCAGGAGTTGCTAGACCCATTACGGGCGATGCTGGCGAAAACCCTTGCCGCGCTAACGCCCGGTAAACTGAAATACAGCTTCTTCTGTAATAGCGGCACTGAGTCCGTTGAAGCGGCGCTGAAGCTGGCGAAGGCTTATCAGTCACCGCGCGGCAAGTTTACTTTTATTGCCACCAGCGGCGCGTTCCACGGTAAATCGCTTGGCGCGCTGTCAGCCACGGCAAAATCGACCTTCCGCAAACCGTTTATGCCGCTGCTACCGGGCTTCCGTCATGTGCCGTTTGGCAATATCGAAGCCATGCGCACGGCTCTTAGCGAGTGCAAAAAAACCGGTGATGATGTGGCTGCGGTGATCCTTGAGCCGATTCAGGGCGAAGGTGGCGTCATTCTGCCGCCGCCGGGCTACCTCACCGCCGTGCGTAAGCTGTGCGATGAGTTCGGCGCACTGATGATCCTCGATGAAGTACAAACGGGCATGGGGCGCACGGGCAAGATGTTCGCCTGTGAGCATGAGAACGTTCAGCCGGATATTCTGTGTCTGGCAAAAGCCCTCGGCGGCGGCGTGATGCCGATTGGCGCAACCATCGCCACTGAAGAGGTGTTCTCAGTCCTGTTCGACAACCCATTCCTGCATACCACCACCTTTGGCGGCAACCCGCTGGCCTGTGCGGCGGCGCTGGCGACCATCAATGTGTTGCTGGAGCAGAACTTACCGGCTCAGGCTGAACAAAAAGGCGATATGTTGCTGGACGGTTTTCGCCAACTGGCGCGGGAATATCCCGATCTGGTGCAGGAAGCGCGAGGTAAAGGGATGTTGATGGCGATTGAGTTTGTTGATAACGAAATCGGCTACAACTTTGCCAGCGAGATGTTCCGCCAGCGTGTGCTGGTCGCCGGCACGCTCAACAACGCCAAAACGATCCGCATTGAACCGCCACTGACGCTGACCATTGAACAGTGTGAACTGGTGATCAAAGCGGCGCGTAAGGCACTGGCGGCCATGCGAGTAAGTGTCGAAGAAGCGTAATATCAAATCGGATGGCGATGCAACGTCGCCATCCGATCTCTTTATACGATTCGCACGCCCGCAGGCATCATCCGTTCCGGCGTTAACAGTACGCTTTCACTGCCGTCATCGGTTTCCGCACACAACAGCATGCATTCCGACGTTTCACCGCGCATTTTCGCTTTTTGCAGATTGCACAACACCACCACCGTTTTCCCCATCAGCTCTTCTTCGCTGTAGTACGGCACCAGGCTGGTCACGGTTTGCAGCGTTTTTTCCCCCACATCAACCTGTACAATGTACAGCTTGTCGGCGTTTTCATGGCGTTTCACTTCCACAATTTTCCCGACGCGCATTTCCAGTCGCGCAAAATCAACGTAAGCAACGGTTTCCATTGTTTCCCCCCTCAAGTAAAATTTTACTAAACTATAGCAAAAGTTTTTCTCAATCCTGTAGGCTAAAAATGGAGAATGCAGGCGTGATCACATTCGTAAGCCGCTGTGTTACCGTTACAGCGTCAAAGAAACGCGCTTTATTTACTGAAAACAGGTGACCCGATAAGCACTTCCTCTACAATGGAGACGCACATCAGGGAAAGTAAAAAAGGTAAACATGGCAACACTAAAAGACATCGCAATCGAAGCTGGCGTATCCCTGGCGACAGTATCCAGGGTCTTAAATGACGATCCGACGTTGAATGTGAAAGAAGAGACGAAACATCGCATTCTCGAGATCGCCGAAAAGCTGGAGTACAAGACCAGTAGCGCCCGTAAACTACAGACAGGCGCAGTCAACCAACACCATATTCTGGCTATCTACAGCTACCAACAGGAGCTGGAGATCAACGATCCTTATTATCTGGCGATCCGCCACGGCATTGAAACCCAGTGCGAAAAGCTGGCGATCGAACTGACCAACTGTTATGAGCACAACGGCTTACCGGACATTAAAAACGTCACCGGCATTTTGATTGTCGGCAAACCCACGCCCGCACTGCGCGCCGCCGCCAGCGCATTGACCGACAATATCTGTTTTATCGACTTTCACGAACCCGGCAGCGGTTACGATGCTGTGGATATCGATCTGGCACGCATCAGTAAAGAAATCATCGACTTCTATATCGATCAGGGCGTTAATCGTATTGGTTTTATTGGCGGTGAAGACTTGCCTGGCAAGGCGGATATTCGTGAAGTCGCCTTTGTGGAATATGGCCGACTGAAACAAGTGGTACGCGAAGAGGATATCTGGCGCGGCGGTTTTTCCAGTTCGTCGGGCTATGAACTGGCAAAACAGATGCTGGCGCGGGAAGACTATCCGAAGGCACTGTTTGTCGCTTCTGATTCCATTGCTATCGGCGTACTGCGGGCAATTCATGAACGAGGCCTGAACATCCCACAGGATATTTCGCTTATCAGCGTGAACGACATCCCCACCGCGCGATTTACCTTTCCGCCGCTCTCCACCGTGCGCATCCATTCCGAGATGATGGGAGGTCAGGGCGTTAACCTGTTGTATGAAAAGGCTCGCGATGGTCGCGCGCTGCCGCTGTTAGTCTTCGTTCCCAGCAAATTAAAACTGCGCGGCACGACCCGCTAAATCTCCTTACACACTGTCCGGCAATCGTTTTTGCCGGGCAGTGCTGCCGTTTATTTTCGTGATCCAGTTAAAGTAAATGCATTTACCTGCTACTTTTTAGTAAAAATTTTACTAAACTCCCCAGCAATTACACAAACTACCATCACCATGAATGGTTCCGATTTCTCTCTACCGGGAGGCCCTATGAATCGCTGGGAAAACATTCAACTCACCCACGAAAACCGACTTGCGCCGCGTGCGTACTTTTTTTCATATGATTCTGTTGCGCAGGCACGCACCTTTGCCCGCGAAACCAGCAGCCTGTTTCTGCCCTTAAGCGGTCAGTGGAATTTCCATTTCTTTGATCATCCGCTGCAAGTGCCAGAAGCCTTCACTTCCGAGTTAATGGCTGACTGGGGAGACATTACCGTCCCCGCCATGTGGCAAATGGAAGGCCACGGCAAACTGCAATATACCGACGAAGGTTTTCCGTTCCCCATCGATGTGCCTTTTGTCCCCAGCGATAACCCAACCGGTGCCTATCAACGTATTTTCACCCTCAGCGACGGCTGGCAGGGCAAGCAGACGCTGATTAAATTTGACGGCGTCGAAACCTATTTTGAAGTCTACGTTAACGGTCAGTATGTGGGTTTCAGCAAGGGCAGTCGCCTGACCGCAGAGTTTGACATCAGCGCGATGGTTAAAACCGGCGATAACCTGTTGTGTGTGCGCGTCATGCAGTGGGCGGACTCCACCTACGTGGAAGACCAGGATATGTGGTGGTCGGCGGGGATCTTCCGCGATGTTTATCTGATCGGTAAACAACTAACGCATATTAACGATTTCACCGTGCGCACCGACTTTGACGAAGCCTATTGCGATGCCACGCTCTCCTGCGAAGTGGTGCTGGAAAACCTCGCCGCCTCCCCTGTCGTAACGACGCTGGAATATACCCTGTTCGACGGCGAACGCGTGGTGCACAGCAGCGCCATTCCTCATCTGGCAATTGAAAAACTGACCAGCGCCAGCTTTGCTTTTACTGTCGAACAGCCGCAGCAATGGTCGGCAGAATCTCCTTATCTTTACCATCTGGTCATGACGCTGAAAGACGCCGACGGCAATATTCTGGAAGTGGTGCCGCAACGCGTCGGCTTCCGTGATATCAAAGTGCGCGACGGTCTGTTCTGGATCAATAACCGTTATGTGATGCTGCACGGCGTCAACCGTCACGATAACGATCATCGCAAAGGCCGCGCCGTTGGGATGGATCGCGTCGAGAAAGATCTCCAGTTGATGAAGCAGCACAACATCAACTCCGTGCGTACCGCTCACTACCCGAACGATCCGCGTTTCTACGAACTGTGTGATATCTATGGCCTGTTTGTGATGGCGGAAACCGACGTCGAATCGCACGGCTTTGCTAACGTCGGCGATATCAGCCGCATTACTGACGATCCGCAGTGGGAAAAGGTCTACGTCGAGCGCATCGTTCGCCATATTCACGCGCAGAAAAACCATCCATCGATCATCATCTGGTCGCTGGGCAACGAGTCCGGCTATGGCTGTAATATCCGCGCGATGTACCACGCGGCGAAGGCGCTCGATGACACGCGTCTGGTGCACTACGAAGAAGACCGCGATGCTGAAGTGGTCGATATTATTTCCACCATGTACACCCGCGTGCCGCTGATGAATGAGTTTGGTGAATATCCGCATCCGAAGCCGCGTATCATCTGCGAATACGCTCATGCGATGGGGAACGGACCGGGCGGGCTGACGGAGTACCAGAACGTCTTCTATAAGCACGATTGCATTCAGGGACATTATGTCTGGGAATGGTGCGACCACGGGATCCAGGCGCAGGATGACAACGGCAATGTCTGGTATAAATTCGGCGGCGACTACGGCGACTATCCCAACAACTATAACTTCTGTCTTGATGGTTTGATCTACTCCGATCAGACGCCGGGACCAGGTCTGAAAGAGTACAAACAGGTTATTGCGCCGGTAAAAATCCACGCGCTGGATCTGACTCGCGGCGAGCTAAAAGTCGAAAATAAACTGTGGTTTACCACGCTTGATGACTACATCCTGCACGCAGAGGTGCGCGCCGAAGGTGAAACTCTCGCAACGCAGCAGATTAAGCTGCGCGACGTTGCACCAAACAGCGAAGCGCCATTGCACATTACGCTGCCACAACTGGACGCCCGCGAAGCGTTCCTCAACATTACGGTGACCAAGGATTCCCGCACCCGCTACAGCGAAGCCGGACACACTATCGCCACTTATCAGTTCCCGCTGAAGGAAAACACCGCGCAGCCGGTGCCTTTCGCGCCGAATAATGCTCGTCCGCTGACGCTGGAAGACGATCGTTTGAGTTGCACAGTTCGCGGCTACAACTTCGCGATCACCTTCTCAAAAATGAGTGGCAAACCGACATCCTGGCAGGTGAATGGCGAGTCGCTGCTGACCCGCGAGCCAAAGATCAACTTCTTCAAGCCGATGATCGACAACCACAAGCAGGAGTACGAAGGGCTGTGGCAGCCGAATCATTTGCAGATCATGCAGGAACATCTGCGCGACTTTGCCGTTGAGCAAAGTGATGGCGAAGTGTTGATCATCAGCCGAACGGTTATTGCCCCGCCGGTGTTTGACTTCGGGATGCGCTGCACCTACATCTGGCGTATCGCTGCCGATGGACAGGTTAACGTGGCGCTTTCCGGCGAGCGTTACGGTGACTATCCGCACATCATTCCGTGCATCGGTTTCACCATGGGGATTAACGGCGAATACGACCAGGTGGCGTATTACGGTCGTGGACCGGGCGAAAACTACGCCGACAGCCAGCAGGCTAACATCATTGATATCTGGCGCAGTAACGTCGATGCCATGTTCGAGAACTATCCCTTCCCGCAGAACAACGGCAACCGTCAGCATGTCCGCTGGGCGGCACTGACTAACCGCCACGGCAACGGTCTGCTGGTGGTTCCGCAGCGCCCAATTAACTTCAGCGCCTGGCACTACACCCAGGAAAACATCCACGCAGCCCAACACTGCAACGAACTTCAGCGCAGTGATGATATCACCCTGAATCTTGACCACCAGCTGCTCGGTCTCGGCTCCAACTCCTGGGGCAGCGAGGTGCTGGACTCCTGGCGCGTCTGGTTCCGTGACTTCAGCTACGGCTTTACGTTGCTGCCGGTTTCTGGCGGAGAAGCTACCGCGCAAAGCCTGGCGTCGTATGAGTTCGGCGCAGGGTTCTTTTCCACGAATTTGCACAGCGAGAATAAGCAATGAGGATCATCGATAACTTAGAACAGTTCCGCCAGATTTACGCCTCTGGCAAGAAGTGGCAACGCTGCGTTGAAGCGATTGAAAATATCGACAACATTCAGCCCGGCGTCGCCCACTCCATCGGTGACTCATTGACCTACCGTGTGGAAAATGACTCCGCGACCGATGCGTTATTTACCGGGCATCGTCGTTATTTTGAAGTGCATTACTACCTGCAAGGGCAGCAAAAGATTGAATATGCGCCGAAAGAGACATTACAGGTAGTGGAATATTATCGCGATGAAACTGACCGTGAATATTTAAAAGGCTGCGGAGAAACCGTCGAGGTTCACGAAGGGCAAATCGTTATTTGCGATATCCATGAAGCGTATCGGTTTATCTGCAATAACGCGGTCAAAAAAGTGGTTCTCAAAGTCACCATCGAAGATGGTTATTTCCATAACAAATAACAACTACGGCGGCAAAAGGAGTTTGCCGCCACCGCTACCCTACTCATTTTCGGAGATGTGTTATGTCTGATACCAAACGTAATACAATCGGCAAATTCGGCTTGCTCTCGCTGACTTTTGCCGCCGTTTACAGCTTTAACAACGTTATCAATAATAATATTGAGCTTGGACTGGCCTCGGCACCGATGTTTTTCCTCGCAACGATTTTTTATTTTATTCCCTTCTGTCTGATCATCGCAGAATTTGTCTCGTTAAATAAAAACTCGGAAGCCGGTGTCTACGCGTGGGTAAAAAGCTCGCTGGGCGGACGTTGGGCATTTATTACTGCCTATACCTACTGGTTCGTAAACCTGTTCTTTTTCACCTCGCTGTTGCCGCGCGTTATTGCTTACGCTTCATATGCCTTCCTCGGCTACGAATATATTATGACGCCAGTTGCCACCACCATTATCAGTATGGTGCTGTTCGCCTTCTCCACCTGGGTTTCTACCAACGGGGCGAAAATGCTGGGGCCAATCACCTCCGTCACTTCAACGCTGATGCTGCTGTTAACGCTCTCCTACATTTTACTGGCAGGTACGGCACTGGTTGGCGGCGTACAGCCTGCCGATCCGATCACCGTTGACGCGATGATCCCGAACTTCAACTGGGCGTTCCTCGGCGTTACCACCTGGATCTTTATGGCCGCAGGCGGCGCGGAGTCCGTCGCGGTGTACGTTAACGACGTCAAAGGCGGTTCGAAATCGTTCGTTAAAGTGATCATCCTCGCCGGGATTTTCATTGGCGTACTGTATTCCGTCTCCTCGGTGCTGATTAACGTCTTCGTCAGCAGCAAAGAGTTGAAATTTACCGGCGGATCGGTGCAGGTATTCCACGGCATGGCGGCGTATTTTGGTCTGCCGGAAGCGTTGATGAATCGCTTTGTTGGCCTTGTTTCCTTTACTGCGATGTTCGGTTCCCTGCTGATGTGGACCGCAACGCCGGTGAAAATTTTCTTCTCCGAAATCCCGGAAGGCATCTTTGGTAAGAAAACCGTTGAACTGAACGAAAACGGCGTTCCGGCGCGTGCAGCGTGGATCCAGTTCCTGATCGTCATCCCGCTGATGATTATCCCGATGCTCGGTTCCAATACCGTGCAGGATCTGATGAATACCATTATTAATATGACTGCCGCAGCATCCATGCTTCCGCCGTTATTCATCATGCTGGCTTACCTGAATTTACGCGCCAAATTAGATCACCTGCCACGCGATTTCCGTATGGGTTCCCGCCGCACCGGTATTATCGTTGTTTCAATGCTGATTGCGATATTTGCCGTAGGGTTTGTCGCTTCGACATTCCCGACTGGCGCGAATATTCTGACCATCATTTTTTATAACGTCGGCGGTATTGTTATCTTCCTCGGCTTTGCGTGGTGGAAATACAGTAAATATATAAAGGGATTAACGGCTGAAGAGCGCCATATTGAAGCGACGCCAGCCAGCAATGTTGATTAAGCAGAATAATAAAAAATGAGCAGGCATTTTCCCTCTTTCTGGATGGGGAGAGGGAAAATAGTTTCTGCCTTTATATTTTTATAATTACAACGATAAAAGGCTGTACTTTTTCTTTAGCTCATGGATTAACACAATGAAATTAATTACTGCACCATGCAGAGCATTACTTGTTCTGCCGTTTTGCTACGCCTTTTCTGCGGCCGCTGATGAAGCACGTCCGGCAGAACATGACGACACAAAAACACCCGCCATTACCTCGACGTCTTCTCCTTCATTTCGTTTTTATGGTGAATTAGGGGTTGGTGGATATATGGATTTAGAGGGTGAGAATAAACATAAATATAGTGACGGCACCTATATTGAAGGTGGCCTGGAGATGAAGTACGGCTCCTGGTTCGGCCTGATTTACGGCGAAGGTTGGACCGTGCAGGCCGACCACGACGGCAATGCCTGGGTGCCTGACCATAGCTGGGGCGGTTTTGAAGGTGGGATTAACCGTTTTTATGGCGGTTATCGTACCAACGATGGCACCGAAATCATGCTCAGTCTGCGCCAGGATTCCTCGCTGGATGACCTGCAATGGTGGGGCGACTTCACCCCCGATCTGGGCTACGTCATTCCCAATACCCGCGACATTATGACCGCGCTGAAGGTGCAGAACTTAACCGGCAACTTCCGCTATAGCGTCACCGCCACACCTGCCGGACATCATGACGAAAGCAAAGCCTGGCTGCATTTTGGCAAATACGATCGCTACGACGACAAATACACCTATCCGGCAATGATGAACGGTTACATCCAGTATGACCTTGCCGAAGGCATCACCTGGATGAACGGTCTGGAAATCACCGACGGCACTGGACAACTCTATCTCACGGGCCTGCTTACCCCTAACTTTGCCGCTCGCGCCTGGCACCATACCGGACGCGCCGACGGGCTGGACGTACCGGGAAGTGAAAGCGGGATGATGGTGAGCGCCATGTATGAAGCGTTAAAAGGCGTTTATCTCTCCACCGCTTACACCTACGCCAAACATCGCCCTGACCACGCTGACGATGAAACCACCTCTTTCATGCAGTTTGGTATCTGGTACGAATACGGCGGCGGACGTTTCGCAACGGCTTTTGATAGCCGCTTCTACATGAAAAATGCCTCTCACGATCCCAGCGACCAAATCTTCCTGATGCAATATTTCTACTGGTAATAAGGACTGTAATTTCATGAAAATCAAAACTATTTTAACGCCAGTAACCTGCGCTCTGCTGATAAGTTTTTCCGCCCATGCCGCTAACGCCGACAATTATAAAAACGTGATTAACCGTACCGGCGCGCCGCAGTACATGAAGGATTACGATTACGACGATCACCAGCGTTTTAATCCGTTTTTCGATCTCGGAGCCTGGCATGGTCATCTGTTGCCAGACGGCCCGAACACCATGGGCGGTTTTCCGGGCGTTGCGCTGCTGACGGAAGAGTACATCAACTTTATGGCCAGCAATTTCGACCGCCTGACCGTCTGGCAGGACGGCAAGAAAGTCAACTTCACGCTGGAGGCATACAGTATCCCCGGCGCGCTGGTGCAAAAACTGACAGCAAAAGATGTGCAGGTCGAAATGACTCTGCGCTTCGCCACGCCGCGCACGTCACTACTGGAAACCAAAATCACCAGCGATAAACCGCTGGATCTGGTGTGGGATGGCGAACTACTGGAAAAACTGGAAGCAAAAGAAGGGAAACCGCTTTCCGATAAAACCATTGCTGGCGAGTACCCTGACTATCAGCGCAAAATCAGCGCCACCCGTGATGGCCTGAAAGTCACCTTT
The DNA here is from genome assembly GCF_005280595.1 of Escherichia sp. MR. NCBI lineage: Bacteria > Pseudomonadati > Pseudomonadota > Gammaproteobacteria > Enterobacterales > Enterobacteriaceae > Escherichia > Escherichia sp. MR. Next base: position 22,639 of record NZ_SZVK01000002.1, read on the forward strand.
GGCAAAGTGCGCGCCACCTGGGATCTGCTGACCTCCGGCGAATCGGAATATCAGGTGCATAAATCCCTGCCTGTGCAGACTGAAATCAGCGGCAATCGCTTTACCAGTAAGGCTCATATCAACGGTTCGACGACGCTCTATACCACCTATTCCCATCTGCTGACCGCCCAGGAAGTTAGCAAAGAGCAGATGCAGATCCGCGATATTCTGGCGCGTCCGGCGTTTTATCTCACCGCCTCGCAGCAACGCTGGGAAGAGTATCTGAAGAAAGGGTTAACCAACCCGGATGCGACGCCGGAACAGACGCGCGTCGCGGTGAAAGCAATCGAAACGCTTAACGGTAACTGGCGCTCGCCTGGCGGTGCGGTGAAATATAACACCGTTACGCCGTCGGTAACCGGGCGCTGGTTCTCCGGCAATCAGACCTGGCCGTGGGATACCTGGAAGCAGGCGTTTGCGATGGCGCATTTCAATCCGGATATCGCCAAAGAGAATATCCGAGCGGTCTTCTCCTGGCAGATCCAGCCTGGCGACACCGTGCGTCCGCAGGATGTGGGCTTTGTCCCCGACCTGATTGCGTGGAACCTTAGCCCCGAGCGTGGCGGTGATGGCGGCAACTGGAACGAACGTAACACCAAACCCAGCCTTGCCGCCTGGTCGGTGATGGAAGTGTACAACGTCACCCAGGATAAAGCCTGGCTGGCAGAGATATACCCAAAACTGGTGGCCTATCACGACTGGTGGTTACGTAACCGCGATCATAACGGCAACGGCGTGCCGGAATATGGCGCGACCCGCGATAAAGCCCACAACACCGAGAGCGGTGAGATGCTGTTTACGGTGAAAAAAGGCGACAAAGAAGAGACGCAGTCTGGCCTGAACAACTACGCCCGCGTGGTGGAGAAAGGCCAGTATGACAGTCTGGAAATTCCGGCACAGGTCGCTGCGTCGTGGGAATCAGGGCGTGATGACGCCGCCGTCTTTGGGTTTATCGACAAAGAACAGCTGGATAAATATGTCGCTAACGGCGGCAAACGTAGCGACTGGACGGTGAAATTCGCCGAAAACCGCAGTCAGGACGGAACGTTGCTGGGCTACTCGCTATTGCAGGAGTCGGTGGATCAGGCCAGCTATATGTACAGCGATAACCATTATCTGGCGGAGATGGCAACCATCCTCGGTAAGCCGGAAGAGGCCAAACGCTATCGTCAGTTGGCACAGCAGCTCGCGGACTACATCAACACCTGTATGTTCGACCCGACTACACAGTTCTACTATGACGTGCGCATTGAAGATAAACCGCTGGCAAACGGCTGCGCGGGCAAACCGATAGTCGAGCGCGGTAAAGGGCCGGAAGGCTGGTCGCCGCTGTTTAACGGTGCGGCAACGCAGGCCAATGCCGACGCGGTGGTGAAGGTGATGCTCGATCCTAAAGAGTTCAACACCTTTGTACCGCTGGGAACGGCAGCGTTAACCAACCCGGCCTTTGGCGCTGATATCTACTGGCGTGGGCGCGTATGGGTAGATCAATTCTGGTTTGGTCTGAAAGGGATGGAGCGTTACGGTTATCGCGATGATGCCCTGAAACTGGCGGATACGTTCTTCCAGCACGCCAAAGGATTAACCGCCGATGGTCCGATTCAGGAGAATTACAACCCGCTCACTGGCGCGCAGCAAGGCGCACCAAATTTCTCCTGGAGTGCCGCGCATTTGTATATGTTGTATAACGATTTTTTCCGTAAGTAGTAATTTTCAACGGCTGGCGGATGCGGCGTAAACGCCTTATCCGCCCTACATGTGCAATCCCCCAGGTCGGATAAGACGCGGCAAGCGTCGCATCCGGCATTACCCCCGGGCGCATTCTTTTTGAATCCCATCACAAACCCCGCATTCCCCTTTTCCCTTTTCCCCGGCGACGGCTAAATTAGAACTCATCCGACCACATAACAATTATTTTACATACTGGACAATTTTATGAGCTACCTGTCGCTGTTCGCCCCGCTGGATTTAGGTTTTACCACGTTAAAAAACCGCGTGTTGATGGGCTCAATGCACACCGGGCTGGAGGAATACCCGGACGGCGCTGAACGGCTGGCGGCGTTTTATGCTGAACGCGCCCGTCACGGCGTGGCGCTGATTGTCAGCGGCGGCATTGCACCAGATTTCACAGGCGTTGGCATGGAAGGCGGCGCAATGCTCAATGACGTCAGCCAGATCCCGCACCATCGCACCATTACTGAAGCGGTGCATCAGGAAGGCGGCAAAATTGCCCTACAAATTTTGCATACCGGGCGCTACAGCTACCAGCCGCATCTGGTGGCACCTTCCGCATTGCAGGCTCCCATCAACCGTTTCGTTCCTCATGAACTCACCCATGAAGAGATTCTGCAACTGATCGACAATTTCGCCCGCTGCGCGCAACTGGCGCGGGAGGCCGGATACGATGGCGTCGAGGTAATGGGTTCCGAAGGATATTTGATCAACGAATTTCTTACCCTGCGCACCAACCAACGTAGCGACCAGTGGGGCGGCGATTACCCTAACCGGATGCGGTTTGCCGTTGAAGTGGTGCGAGCAGTGCGCGAACGCGTCGGCAACGACTTCATTATTATCTACCGTCTGTCGATGCTAGACCTGGTCGAAGACGGCGGTACTTTTGCCGAAACGGTACAACTGGCGCAGGCCATCGAAGCGGCTGGCGCGACCATTATCAACACCGGCATTGGCTGGCATGAAGCGCGCATTCCGACCATCGCCACGCCCGTGCCGCGCGGTGCCTTTAGCTGGGTCACGCGCCAACTGAAAGGCCACGTCTCGCTGCCGCTGGTGACCACCAACCGGATTAACGATCCGCAGGTTGCCGACGACATTCTCTCGCGCGGTGATGCCGATATGGTATCGATGGCGCGACCGTTTCTTGCTGATGCGGAGCTGCTGTCAAAAGCGCAATCAGGGCGAGCCGATGAGATCAACACCTGCATTGGCTGCAATCAGGCCTGTCTCGATCAGATCTTCGTTGGCAAAGTCACCTCGTGCCTGGTGAATCCTCGCGCCTGCCATGAAACCAAAATGCCGATCCTTCCTGCCGTGCAGAAAAAAAATCTGGCGGTGGTCGGTGCCGGTCCGGCGGGGCTGGCGTTTGCCATTAACGCGGCGGCGCGTGGTCATCAGGTAACGTTGTTTGATGCGCACAGTGAGATCGGCGGTCAGTTTAATATCGCCAAACAGATCCCCGGCAAAGAGGAGTTTTACGAAACGCTACGTTACTACCGGCGGATGATCGAAGTAACAGGCGTGACGCTGAAACTCAATCACACCGTGACGGCGGATCAGTTACAGTCGTTCGATGAAACGATCCTCGCCAGTGGGATCGTGCCGCGCGTTCCGCCTATCGACGGGATCGATCATCCGAAGGTATTGAGTTATCTCGATGTACTGCGCGACAAAGCGCCGGTGGGCAACAAAGTTGCCATCATCGGTTGTGGCGGGATTGGCTTTGACACGGCGATGTATTTAAGTCAGCCGGGCGAATCCACCAGCCAGAATATCGCCGAGTTCTGTAATGAGTGGGGGATCGACAGCAGCCTACAACAGGCTGGTGGCTTAAGTTCGCAAGGGATGCTGATCCCCCGTAGCCCACGGCAGATTGTGATGCTCCAACGCAAAGCCAGCAAACCAGGTCAGGGGCTGGGTAAAACCACAGGCTGGATCCATCGCACCACCCTGCTCTCGCGAGGCGTGAAAATGATCCCAGGCGTAAGTTATCAGAAGATCGACGATGACGGGCTGCATGTGGTGATCAACGGCGAAACGCAGGTATTAGCCGTGGACAATGTGGTGATCTGCGCAGGGCAAGAGCCAAACCGCGCGCTGGCGCAACCGCTGATTGATAGCGGGAAAACCGTGCATTTGATTGGCGGCTGCGACGTGGCTATGGAGCTGGACGCACGCCGAGCGATTGCCCAGGGAACACGGCTTGCACTGGAGATTTAAATCGTTATTTGACGTGCCGGATGCTGCGTTCATGCCGCATCCGGCAGTTGCATTAATCAATAAACAAGGCGGGAGAAATACCGAATCGCGCTGCCAGTTTTTTAGCGTGTTCCAGCGTTAATTTCCTCTTCCCGTTCAAAACGCGTGACACCATCGACTTGCTACCAATTTCCGGCAGATCGGAAAGGGTTAAACCGTATTGATCCATCAGGGTACGAATCACAGCAACACCACCTGGCATGGCTTGAGCCATGGCATTAAATTCAGCAAATTCGGGCGCTGATTCTTCCCACGCGGTTATTTTGGCACACACCAGATCCAGCAAGGGATTTTCAGGATCGTTAAGCAGCAGATGATCGACCAGTTCCAGCGCCTGGGCGTATTGTTCTTCGTTCTGGATACCCGCCAGAAAAGGTGCCACAGCAGTTAGCTTTTCTCCCGCCTGCAAGATGTCGGCAATCGCAATCATTTTTTCCCCTTAGTACGATGAATGGCGGTAAAGAAATCGTATTCTTTGTGCGTCATAACTTCGCGTATGTAGCACTTTTGCGATTCAAAAAAGACCATTGCGACAACACGTAATTCATTGCCCCCGACATTGAAAACATAATGCTTATCCAGATATTTGAAGTTATCCAGAGATGGGAACACTGCTTTTAATGACTCAGGTTTTTTGAAATATCCCTTAGCAATCGTGTTCCCCAAAGCCACCAGCTCCGTTTTGTGTTGCGGGTATTTTTCCGCAGCATCTTTCAGTGCTTTTTGAGTGATCAGGTGCATTCTTCATCATGTCCGTTGACAAATTGGCAATATGATAACATTCGTTGACAGATTGGCAACGAATGAATTTATCTGTATGACGGAAGAATAAACGTTGAGAAATGCCAAACAAGAGAATGCAGGGGGCGGTGACAGGGATTTTTTGTTTTATGGAAGCGAGATTCCAGAAATGAGCAGCATTGCCGGATGCGCCGCATCCGGCAGGTAGTTGCCAATCTTACCGACGACGCCCCAGCTTCACCGCTTTCAGCACCACAAATTTATTATTCGTAGCAATAGTGGTGCAGTTGCCGAAAATTTTCTTCAGTTTATGGAAGTAATCCAGATGGCGGTTGGCAACGATATACAGCTCACCGTTGATTTTCAGGCAGCGGCGGGCGTGGTGGAACATCTCCCAGGCGACGTTATCGGTCAGCGCATGTTGCTGATGAAACGGCGGGTTGCAGAGCACAGCATTAAAGCGGAAAGGCTCCACGCCGGAGAGCGCGTTGTTGATCATAAACTCGCAGCGATCCAACGCCTCTGGCATGTTGGTTTCTACATTCAAACGGCTGGAAGCAACCGCCATCGGTGATTCATCGACAAACACCACTTTCGCCTGCGGGTTTTTATCGAGCAATGTCAGGCCAATAACGCCGTTACCACAGCCGAGATCGACAATCTCACCTTCGAGGTTCTCCGGCAGATGCTGCATAAAGAAGCGCGCGCCAATATCCAGCCCGGTGCGGGAGAAGACATTCGCGTGATTGTGGATAGTCCAGTCAGTGCCTTCCAGCTTCCAGCTAACGGTCTGCGGCGCATCGGCCAGCGGCGGTTCATTGAAAGTACAATTAATCAGGCGCGCTTTTTTCCATGCCAGCGTGGTGGTGGTCGGGCCGAGCACTTTTTCGAACAGTTCCAGCGTGGAAGTGTGGATATCGCGGGCTTTAGCACCGGCAATAATACGCGTATCCGACGTGACCACTTTGCGCAGCGCACGCAGTTGCTGTTCCAGCAATGCCAGCGTTTTCGGCACTTTGATCAGCACCACACCCGGCTGCGGCGGGTAGTCGGCAGTGCTGTCGAGAAACTTCACACTCGACTCATCAATCCCGTTGAGACGTAAATTCTCGCGCGTTGCCAGTTCGCTGATATACGAGTCGCCAATGCTGTACGGCTTATGTTCTGCCAGCGCACAGCTTAACGCGCCAAAGGCATCATTCAGGATCAACACCGGGCCGCAGATTTCTGTGTCGTCCAACTGTTGCAGCAGATATTCATCCGCCGCTTCCCACGCCTGTAGCGGGTTAACGTCATCTGTCGCCGGAAAACGTTGTAGTGTCAGTGAACGGAAACCGTTGTCTAAGTGGCTCATCGGCCCTCCTGAATGATAAAATTTCGACGTTGCCCCTGAAAAGGGTGCGTGAGTATACCCTTTTTCTCTTTTTCGTGGGCGGTTATGAGCAATCTTACTTATCTTCAGGGTTATCCCGAGCAGCTACTTTCCCAAGTGCGCACGCTGATTAATGAACAACGTCTGGGCGATGTGCTGGCAAAACGCTACCCGGGAACGCACGACTACGCCACCGATAAAGCCCTCTGGCAATATACCCAGGATCTGAAAAATCAGTTTCTGCGCAATGCCCCGCCGATCAATAAAGTGATGTATGACAACAAGATCCATGTGCTAAAAAACGCGCTCGGGTTACATACCGCTGTTTCTCGTGTGCAGGGCGGCAAGCTGAAAGCGAAAGCAGAGATCCGCGTCGCTACCGTGTTTCGCAACGCGCCGGAACCGTTTTTACGTATGATCGTCGTCCATGAACTGGCGCATCTGAAAGAGAAAGAGCATAACAAAGCGTTCTATCAATTGTGTTGCCATATGGAACCGCAGTACCACCAGCTTGAGTTTGACACCCGGCTGTGGCTAACGCAGTTGTCGCTTGAGCAGGACAAAATCTGAAAATGATGCCAGGCGTTATATTTTCAACCATTAACGCCTAAAATCGACGCCCCCTCTTTTCGTTAAGGATAACGACCATGCTGCGCGCATTTGCTCGCCTTCTTCGCCGCGTTTGTTTTTCTCGCCGGACTCTTAAAATTGCCTGTTTATTGTTGCTTGTGGCAGGAGCGACCATTTTTATCGCCGATCGCGCAATGGTCACCGCCAGCAAGCAGCTGACCTGGAGCGATATCAACGCCGTTCCGGCGCGTAACGTGGGTTTATTGCTGGGGGCGAGACCGGGTAATCGCTACTTTACCCGACGCATTGATACCGCAGCAGCGTTGTACCATGCCGGAAAAGTGAAATGGCTGCTGGTAAGTGGCGATAACGGACGTAAAAATTACGATGAAGCATCAGGCATGCAGCAGGCTTTGATCGCTAAAGGCGTACCGGCGAAAGTGATCTTCTGCGACTATGCCGGATTCTCAACGCTGGATTCGGTAGTGCGTGCCAAAAAGGTGTTTGGGGAAAACCATATCACCATTATTTCGCAAGAATTTCATAACCAACGCGCCATCTGGCTGGCAAAGCAATACGGCATTGATGCCATCGGGTTTAACGCGCCAGACCTGAATATGAAGCATGGCTTTTATACTCAGCTACGGGAATAACTCGCCAGAGTCAGTGCGGTGATTGACGCGAAAATCCTCCATCGCCAGCCGAAATATCTTGGGTCATCGGTCATGATTGGTCCGTTTAGTGAGCATGGCTGCCCGGCGAAAGAATAATGCGTATCTGCGCACGTCGAAGATGAAAAAGGCGTGCTACATTGACGACAGAATCCCTTTATGGAGTATCCACGCGTTATGATACGTTTCGCTGTGATTGGCACGAACTGGATCACTCGTCAGTTCGTCGAGGCCGCCCATGAGAGCGGTAAATACAAGTTAACCGCCGTTTATTCCCGCAGCCTTGAACAGGCTCAGCACTTCGCCAATGATTTTTCTGTCGAGCATCTGTTTACATCGCTGGAAGCGATGACGGAAAGCGATGCCATTGACGCGGTGTATATTGCCAGCCCGAATGCCCTGCACTTTTCCCAGACACAACTTTTCCTTAGCCATAAAATTCATGTGATTTGCGAGAAGCCGCTGGCGTCGAATCTGGCGGAAGTGGATGCCGCCATTGCCTGCGCACGAGAAAATCAGGTGGTGCTGTTTGAGGCATTTAAAACCGCCAGCCTGCCGAACTTTCATTTGTTGCGCCAGGCGCTGTCGAAAGTCGGCACATTGCGTAAAGTCTTTTTCAACTACTGCCAGTATTCCTCGCGGTATCAGCGTTACCTGGACGGTGAGAATCCCAACACCTTTAATCCGTCATTCTCTAACGGTTCAATTATGGATATCGGCTTTTACTGCCTGGCGTCGGCGGTAGCGTTATTTGGTGAACCGAAAAGCGTGCAGGCAACCGCCAGTTTACTGGCAAGTGGTGTAGATGCCCACGGCGTGGTGGTGATGGATTACGGTGATTTCAGCGTCACCTTGCAGCATTCAAAAGTGAGCGATTCTGTGCTGGCAAGCGAGATTCAAGGCGAAGCGGGATCGCTGGTGATTGAAAAACTTTCTGAATGCCAGAAAGTCTGCTTTGTGCCACGCGGCAGCCAGATGCAGGATCTCACCCAACCGCAGCATATTAATACCATGCTCTACGAAGCAGAGCTGTTCGCTACCCTGGTGGATGAGCATCTGGTGGATCATCCAGGGCTGGCGGTCAGTCGCATCACTGCCAAACTGCTGACCGAGATCCGCCGCCAGACTGGAGTTGTTTTTCCGGCCGATAGCGTAAATCTATAATTGTTACCGTAAAGCAGTGTAAAAGGCATGTAACAGACCATTGACTGGCTGAATGGTCTGTCATACTTTGTTACCCGCAAAGGGGAGTAACTTCATTGCCGGTCGATCGTCATTACGATGTGTGAAAAACCACATCCGGTCACCGGGCAACCCGAAAGGAATACGCAGACGTATTCCTTTTTTGTTGTAAGTGAGACCTTGCCGGAAGGCGAGGTCTATGCATAAAAAGCAGCGGCTGACGTCTTCCGACGTTGGCCGTTTTTTTTATGTGTAAGGAACTTCTATGAATACTGTCGGCACGCCGTTGCTATGGGGCGGATTCGCTGTTGTTGTCGCCATTATGCTGGCTATCGACCTGTTGTTGCAGGGGCGTCGTGGGGCACATGCCATGACCATGAAACAGGCTGCGGCCTGGTCGCTGGTCTGGGTGACGCTGTCGTTACTCTTTAACGCCGCTTTCTGGTGGTATCTGGTGCAGACACAGGGGCGCGAAGTCGCTGACCCGCAGGCGCTGGCCTTCCTCACGGGTTATCTGATTGAGAAATCGCTGGCGGTCGATAACGTCTTCGTCTGGTTAATGTTGTTCAGCTATTTCTCTGTTCCGGCGGCATTACAGCGCCGCGTGCTGGTGTATGGCGTGCTCGGGGCGATTGTTCTGCGTACCGTCATGATCTTCACCGGTAGCTGGCTGATTTCGCAGTTCGACTGGATCCTATATATCTTCGGTGCATTCCTGCTGTTTACCGGCGTGAAGATGGCGCTGGCTCATGAAGATGAATCAGGAATCGGCGACAAGCCGCTGGTGCGCTGGCTGCGCGGTCATTTGCGCATGACCGATACCATCGACAACGAGCATTTCTTTGTGCGTAAGAATGGCTTGTTGTACGCCACACCGCTGATGCTGGTGCTGATTCTGGTGGAATTGAGCGATGTGATTTTCGCCGTGGATAGCATTCCGGCTATCTTCGCTGTTACCACCGATCCGTTTATTGTGCTGACCTCAAACCTGTTTGCGATCCTCGGCCTGCGTGCGATGTATTTCCTGCTGGCAGGCGTAGCAGAACGTTTCTCGATGCTCAAATATGGTCTGGCGGTGATTCTGGTGTTTATCGGTATCAAGATGCTGATTGTCGACTTCTACCATATTCCGATCGCCGTCTCGCTGGGCGTGGTGTTTGGCATTCTGGTGATGACGTTTATTATCAACGCCTGGGTGAATTATCGGCATGATAAGCAGCGGGTAGAATGATTTTTAATCTGCCTGAGCCGTGTACCCTGTCATCAACATGAGCACCGTTTTCTCCCTCTCCCTTCCAGGGAGAGGGTCGGGGTGAGGGTAATTTTTCGCACCAATGCTGGCCTGTTCCCCTCACCCTCACCCTCACCCTCTCCCCAAAAGGGGCGAGGGGACTGACCGGGTACTTTTTTGACGTTGTCATCAGTCTGGAAGCCGCACGTTGGGCTTTATTTTTATGTCAAATAAATGTAACAATTAAGTTGCAAAACATGACCTCCCTTTAAAATCCAGCATTTTTCGCTTCCCGAAGCTGTAACTTTCCTTATACTCGACCTTGCAAACACTTTGTTACATCCTGAAAGATGCGTCGAAAGAACGTACCAGGGATGTACGACAACACAATGAAAGGATCGAAAAATGACTACGCAACATTCACCGGGGCTATTCCGGCGTCTGGCTCATGGCAGCCTGGTAAAACAAATCCTGGTCGGCCTTGTTCTGGGGATTATTCTGGCATGGATCTCAAAACCGGCGGCTGAAGCTGTTGGTCTGTTAGGCACTTTATTTGTTGGCGCCCTGAAAGCCGTAGCACCCATCCTGGTGCTGATGTTGGTGATGGCTTCCATCGCTAACCACCAACACGGGCAGAAAACCAATATCCGCCCTATTCTGTTCCTCTATCTGCTGGGTACTTTCTCCGCCGCACTGGCCGCAGTCGTTTTCAGCTTCGCCTTCCCTTCTACCCTGCATTTGTCCAGTAGCGCAGGCGATATTTCGCCGCCGTCAGGTATTGTGGAAGTGATGCGCGGACTGGTAATGAGCATGGTTTCCAACCCCATCGACGCGCTGTTGAAAGGTAACTACATCGGGATTCTGGTGTGGGCTATTGGCCTCGGTTTCGCGCTGCGTCACGGTAACGAAACCACCAAAAACCTGGTCAATGATATGTCGAATGCCGTCACCTTTATGGTGAAACTGGTGATTCGCTTCGCACCAATCGGTATTTTTGGTCTGGTTTCTTCTACCCTGGCAACTACCGGTTTCTCCACACTGTGGGGCTACGCGCAACTGCTGGTCGTGCTGGTTGGCTGTATGTTGCTGGTGGCGCTGGTGGTTAACCCACTGCTGGTGTGGTGGAAAATTCGTCGTAACCCGTTCCCGCTGGTGCTGCTGTGCCTGCGCGAAAGCGGCGTGTACGCCTTCTTCACCCGCAGCTCTGCGGCGAACATTCCGGTGAATATGGCGCTGTGCGAAAAGCTGAATCTGGATCGCGATACCTATTCCGTTTCTATTCCGCTGGGAGCCACCATCAATATGGCGGGCGCAGCAATCACCATTACGGTGTTGACGCTTGCTGCGGTTAATACGCTGGGTATTCCGGTCGATCTGCCTACGGCGCTGCTGCTGAGCGTGGTTGCTTCCCTATGTGCCTGTGGCGCCTCCGGCGTGGCGGGGGGTTCTCTGCTGCTGATCCCACTGGCCTGTAATATGTTCGGTATTTCGAACGATATCGCCATGCAGGTGGTTGCCGTCGGCTTTATCATCGGCGTATTGCAGGACTCTTGCGAAACCGCACTGAACTCTTCAACTGACGTGCTGTTCACTGCGGCTGTTTGCCAGGCAGAAGACGAGCGTCTGGCAAATAGCGCCCTGCGTAATTAATGTTTAACCCCTTTCGTCAACGGCGGAAGGGGTTTTCTCCACTTTAAACGGATCAATTCCCCTTTTCTGCATCCGCCAGAAACGAATGATATTCAGGCCATTCATTAGCAGAAAACTGCCCTCAATCATCGTGCCGCCAATCGACCCCGCCCAGAAGTTGTGAATCACCCAGCAACACGTTGAAAACCACATCACGCAGCGCATGGTCAGCCCTTTACAGCGGAACAGCGCCCAGGTACTGACAATCGTGCCAATAACCGGCAATAGTTCAACAGGATGATGGAACTTCGCCAGGCCGATTCCGCCAGTCAGCACAATAAATATCGCCATTACCCATAAGCTGCGCGTGCGTAAGGTAATCAACGTACGAATAGCATTAAGGATGGCACTGGCACCGGCAGGATAAGTGCCCAGGAGGAAAAAATGCACGCCAATAACGGCGCTATAGACCGAAAGCTGCTTTTTGAAGCGACGTTCGTCACGGTTAAAAAATGTAGTGATACCAATCAGAAAGGCGATGACACCCACGCCCTGGGCCAGCCAATACGCGGTCATGATAAATCCTTAACAGGTATGGAAAAGCAAACGGCGCTTCACATTATGAAACGCCGTTTTTTATTAACAACTCATTTCGACTTTATAGCGTTACGCCGCTTTTGAAGATCGCCAGTTCGCGGAAGTCGTTACGCTCGTTGCAAGTTTGCTTACCGTTGGCAAACTCAACGATGGTATCGATAAATTCTTCCAGCAACTGCGGCATCGCTTTTCCGTGAATCAACTGACCCGCGTCAAAGTCGATCCAGTGTTTTTTCTTCGCCGCCAGTTCACTGTTGGTGGCAATTTTCACCGTCGGCACAAAACCACCATACGGCGTACCGCGACCGGTACTGAACAGCACCATGTGACAGCCTGCGCCCGCCAGGGCACTGGTCGCTACGGCATCGTTACCCGGCGCGCTCAACAGGTTCAGTCCCGGCGTTTTCAGACGCTCGCCGTAACGCAGCACGTCAACCACTTCGCTGGAACCCGCTTTCTGAGTACAACCAAGTGATTTATCTTCCAGCGTGGTGATACCGCCCGCTTTGTTCCCCGGTGATGGGTTTTCGTAAATGGGCTGGTCATGAGCAATAAAGTACTGTTTGAAATCGTTGACCATGGTGACCAATTTTTCAAACGTTGCTTCGTCGCGGCAATGATCCATCAGCAACTGCTCTGCGCCAAACATCTCCGGCACTTCGGTCAGTACGGTAGTACCGCCGTTAGCAATCACGTAGTCAGAAAAACGCCCCAGCATCGGGTTAGCGGTAATACCAGAAAGACCATCAGAACCGCCGCACTCCAGACCAAACTTCAGTTCGCTGAGTTTGCCTGGCTCGCGTTTATCGTTGCGCATCACGTTATACAGTTGATGCAAATGCTCGATCCCGGCTTCGATCTCATCATCCTGCTGTTGGCAGATCATGAAATGAACGCGTTCAGGATCGATGTCCCCCAGCGTTTCACGGAAGACATCGACCTGATTGTTTTCACAGCCCAGACCAATCACCAGCACTGCGCCCGCGTTCGGGTGGCGCACCATGTTTTGCAGCATAGTGCGGGTATTGATGTGATCGTCACCCAGTTGTGAGCAGCCGTAGGTGTGGCTGAAGAGGAACACGCCGTCAGTACCTTCAGCGTTGTTGGTCTCTTTCAGGAAACGGTTCTGGATCTGCCGCGCGATGCCGTTGACACAGCCCACGGTTGGCAGGATCCACAGCTCATTACGCACCCCGACATCGCCGTTAGCGCGACGATAGATCTGCACTTCACGATCTGCCGCTTGTGCTGGCAGTTCGTGAAAATCAGGTTGATAGCGATACTGATCCAGATCGCTCAGATTCGTGCGCGTATTGTGGGCGTGAACGTGTTCCCCCGCCGCAATATCCGCCAGCGCATAACCAATCGGCAGGCCATATTTGATGACGTTGGCCCCTTTTGCGATATCCGTTAACGCAAATTTATGTCCTCGAGCGACATCCTGGCGCAGCGTAACGGTTTGGTTATCGACACTGACTTCTGTGCCTTCCGCCAAATCTGCTAAAGCAACCGCGACGTTATCCAGTGCATGGATCTTGATGTATTGCATATCAACCCCAGACCTTAGTTCAGTTCAATGGCGAAATAGTCACGCGCATTGTTAAAGCAAATGTTTTTCACCATCTCGCCCAGCAGGTTGATGTCCGCCGGTGCTTCGCCCGCTTCCACCCAGCGACCGATCATCTGGCACAGAATGCGGCGGAAGTATTCGTGACGGGTGTATGACAGGAAGCTACGGCTGTCAGTCAGCATACCGACAAAGCGGCTCAGCAGACCGAGCTGCGCCAGTTGGGTCATCTGACGTTCCATACCGTCTTTCTGGTCGTTAAACCACCAGCCGGAACCGAACTGCATTTTGCCCGGCATACCTTCGCCCTGGAAGTTACCGATCATGGTGCCCAGCACTTCGTTATCGCGCGGGTTCAGGCAGTAGAGAATGGTTTTCGGCAGCAGGTTTTCTTCGTTCTGTTTGCTCAGCAGTTTAGACAGCTCTTCTGCCATCGGACGGTCGTTGATGGAGTCAAAACCAACATCCGGCCCCAGCAGTTTGAACTGACGCAGGTTGTTATTACGCAGAGCGCCGATGTGGTACTGCTGCACCCAACCGCGACGTGCGTATTCGGCACCAAGGAACACCAGCACCGCAGTTTTAAACTGTGCCACTTCGTGCTCACTCAGGGTTTCGCCTGCCAGGCGGCGTGCCAGAATGCTGTCCAGTTCCGCTTCGTTCGCTTCAGCAAACATCACCACATCCAGCGCGTGGTCAGACACTTTACAGCCGTGAGCGGCGAAGTGATCCAGACGTTTGGTCAGGGCGGTTTGCAGGTCTGCAAAGCGGCGAATGTCGGTATCAGAAACTTCACCCAGCTTCGCCATATAGTCGTTAAAGGTCGCCTGTTCGATGTTGAAGGCTTTATCCGGACGCCAGCTCGGAAGCACTTTAATGGTGAAAGAGCCATCTTTGGCGATCTCTGCGTGATGCTCCAGAGAATCGATCGGGTCATCAGTAGTACCGACCATTTTCACGTTCATCTGCTGCATGATGCCGCGCGCGGAGAAGTTATCCTGCGCCAGCAGTTCGTTACATTCGTTCCAGATTTCATCGGCAGTCGACGGAGACAGCAGTTTGCCCGTGATACCGAACGGACGACGCAGTTCGAGGTGCGTCCAGTGGTATAACGGGTTGCCGATAGTGTGCGGAACGGTCGCCGCCCAGGCGTCAAACTTTTCACGGTCAGAGGCATCACCGGTACACAGGCGTTCAGCTACACCATTGGTGCGCATTGCACGCCATTTGTAGTGATCGCCTTTCAGCCAGATGTCATACAAATTCTTAAAGCGATAGTCTTCTGCAATCTGCTGCGGCGGCAAATGGCAGTGGTAGTCGAAAATCGGCTGGTCTTTTGCGTAGTCGTGATACAGACGGCGGGCAAATTCAGTATCTAACAGGAAATCTTCAGTCATAAACGGAGTCATTATCGTCTTCCTCTTAACGAGTGAGCTAGCTTGCTTATGGTGCGATGCTGACAAAGTTATCACACCAATTTCCAGAGCCAGAAGATATTTTCGTGAGTTAGATCAATAAACGTAGTTAAAAAAATTACTCTCAAAGTGGTAAATATCGCTGCAAGCCGCGCCGTTACTGGCCTCGCTATCATCGTGTAATGTCCCTACAAATATTCGCACATTTGTGATGGCTCTCACCTTTTAAAGTTGTATGACAAGTTATCTTTTTGCCGTCGCAAATCATAAGTCGACGGAATGCAAATTGCCGATTCATTCTCTGGATGGATTGGATTGACCGGTACGGAAGCCGAATTAGCACGAAACTTTCATGGCAACGTTCGGGGCGTGCCGGTTTTTTTTCGGTTACCCGGTCGTAAGTAACATCTTCAGCCTCTGGCGGGATGATGGCCGCGATTACTGCGGATATAACAAAACGATGAGGTTTTACATGCGTAAAATTAAAGGGTTACGTTGGTATATGATCGCACTGGTGACGCTCGGCACCGTGCTCGGTTACCTGACGCGTAACACTGTGGCGGCAGCTGCGCCAACTCTGATGGAAGAGTTAAACATCTCCACCCAACAGTATTCCTACATCATCGCAGCTTATTCTGCTGCTTATACGGTCATGCAACCGGTAGCGGGTTATGTACTGGATGTTCTGGGTACAAAAATCGGTTACGCGATGTTTGCCGTGTTGTGGGCTGTGTTCTGTGGCGCTACCGCGCTGGCAGGTAGCTGGGGCGGCCTGGCGATTGCTCGTGGTGCGGTAGGTGCTGCTGAAGCAGCAATGATCCCAGCGGGTCTGAAAGCCAGTTCCGAATGGTTCCCGGCGAAAGAGCGTTCCATCGCAGTAGGTTACTTTAACGTTGGTTCTTCAATTGGTGCGATGATTGCACCGCCGCTGGTGGTATGGGCAATTGTGATGCACAGCTGGCAGATGGCATTTATCATCTCCGGTGCGCTGAGCTTTATCTGGGCGATGGCATGGCTGATTTTCTATAAACACCCGCGCGACCAGAAACATCTGACTGATGAAGAACGCGAATACATTATTAACGGTCAGGAAGCCCAGCACCAGGTTGGCACGGCGAAGAAAATGTCCGTTGGTCAGATCCTGCGTAACCGTCAGTTCTGGGGTATCGCGCTGCCGCGTTTCCTGGCTGAACCGGCGTGGGGGACTTTCAACGCGTGGATCCCACTGTTCATGTTTAAAGTTTACGGCTTTAACCTGAAAGAGATCGCGATGTTCGCCTGGATGCCGATGCTGTTTGCTGACCTCGGTTGTATCCTCGGTGGTTACCTGCCGCCGCTGTTCCAGCGTTGGTTTGGCGTGAACCTGATCGTCTCCCGTAAGATGGTAGTCACGCTGGGTGCGGTGCTGATGATTGGCCCAGGTATGATCGGTCTGTTCACCAATCCATATGTGGCGATTATGCTGCTGTGTATCGGTGGTTTTGCTCACCAGGCACTGTCTGGCGCACTGATTACGCTCTCTTCTGACGTGTTCGGTCGTAACGAAGTGGCAACGGCAAACGGTCTGACCGGGATGTCCGCATGGCTGGCAAGTACGCTGTTTGCCTTGGTTGTTGGTGCTCTGGCTGACACCATCGGCTTCAGCCCGCTGTTCGCAGTGCTGGCAGTGTTCGACCTGTTAGGCGCGCTGGTTATCTGGACGGTATTGCAGAACAAACCGGCGATTGAGGTGGCGCAGGAAACACATAACGATCCCGCCCCGCAACATTAACGCTTAGCGTGAGTTTTAATGTCGAAGCCGCCTGTTCAGGCGGCTTCGTTGTTTATATAGAACGTTTGTCCGGCCTGGAGGGTTAATTGATAGTTGGCAAGGACGGAGTAAAGACCACCGACAGTTTACCCATGTAGTACCCGGCCTGCTTATCCATCACGCTGAACTTCTCTACCGCCAGGGTTAATGGCGTCGGCACACACATAACAGCGTAACGAATACCAGGCAGTACAACCGGACGAACGCGCTTCAGGTTAATACTGTTCCAGACCATATTTTCATTATTGCGCACGTCAATTTGCCCGCCCGTTTCCGGGTTATACATTTTTACGCGGTAATCAATACGTTCTGAGGCATCTGTCGATGTTCCTCCCTGACGATAAATCGAGAAGTCGCCATCTCTTCGCCCGGCAGCCGGGCGACCTTCATCTTTAAGCTGGATTTCATAACTGATGGCGTTGCCGTTAAAACCATCGTACAGGCACATATCCAGCGTGGTCAGATCCTGAGCATAGTTACTGCCATTGACGCTCCCCGTCGGGTGTAGATCCAACTGTACCCGTGGCGTGGCGTGGGCAAACTCCGGAAAGAAGATATCGATATGGTTGGGATCGAGCGTATTAAGCGTGATATCCGCAAAATAATCTGCTCCAGGGTAGGTAAAATGCATTTTAACGGAACCTTCCCAGACGCCACCAATCGGTAATTTTTTCATTTCTGCTTGCTCAAGATAGAGCGTTAACAGTTTTACATTGGCATTATAAGCACCGCTATTAGCTATACATCGACGAGTAGTTGTACTATCTAAAGGGAATTGCGCCGACCAGCCATCACAGTCCCCTCCTGGATTGCGGACCACAAAATTCGTATATCCTTTAAGGTTAACTGGCCAACGCATACCACTGCGCTTTTCTGTCATATAAATTTTCACGTTTGAATAATTACCAGATGGTGTACAAATCTGCTGTCGATCAGGAAAATTGCACTGATAACTTGACCATGCGGTGTCGTAGTTTATAGCAGGGGGTTCTTCCTTGTTCCAGATGTAATAATCTGCCCTGCCGACTGCCAAATCATAAGTAATTTCAGCCGTAACGTTGGGCGATGCCTGAACACCTGCAACCGAGCCCAAAAAGCAAAATAGTATGGCAATCAATCGCTTTCTCATGGTGCAACCTCCCTTTGCGCCGTTTGTACGCTCTCACGTAATTTAGGCTGTTTTAACTGCGCCTGAACCTGAATCGACTCTGGCAATTGCGAATAACTCACGACGCTACAAGTCACATCGCCGCTGTAACGAATGCTGGCGCGTTTCTTCACAACAGTCAGCGGACATTTAAGGAATTCGTGTCCGGAAAGCAGATACAGTTCTTTATCATTGCCGCTAATTTCCAACGTAAATCCGCCATCTTCAGCCACCAATAACATGGTGCTGTTCAGACCAATCAGCGGGAATTTCTCTACTGATGCTGGTAATAACAAGCGACCAATATAGTTGTAGTTAAAGCTGGCAGTGACTTCGCGATAACGTAACTTACCGGGCAGCAACATTAATTCCCGGTTTCCCGCGCCATTGATAATATTGGTTGTTCCCTGCTGGTTGCCCTGGTTGCTGTCCCTGACGTCAACAAAGCCCGACTGGAATCCAGCATAGGGGAACAACACACTGTCACTTTGACCAAGTTGCAGAGTTCTGCTGCCCGCAACCCGAGCTTCGAATTGCAGATCCTGGCTCTCTTCATCCTGTTCAGTAAATCCTTTTACATCGACTAATACAGCGCCGAGCAGATCATCTGTTCCACTGGCTCCCAGATTAATTCCGTAACGACTCACCGCCAGTGTGGAACTGTAAGACCCTGTAAAGGCAGAAAGATGATCATGGTTCTTGCGATCGTAACTGTCTGATACGGTTCCGTTGAGATTACCGTACTGCCCTTCCCAACGACCATTAACCGCACTGTTTATGGTATCGGTGTTCAGGCCACCGACGGTTACGCCAAGTTCTTTATGGCTGAATGAATCGTTATAAAAGGTATGCGATAACTGCCATGAAGTTTGGTCGCCATCCTGATCGCTATAGCGATAGTCAGTCGAAACATTGGTTGAGTGACTGTTATTATTGCTGTCCATCGTTGGTGTATCAGATAACGAAAACGATAAGTACAATCCGTTGTCGTCGTTATCTCCGCCGTTGTCGTTACGATGGAAAACCCCGACAGAAGTGCTCAAAATCCAGTCACGCATTACAAAAGCGCGAGACGCGCTAAGCTGTACGGTTTCAGAAATACTTTGCGCAGAAGTCTGGCGAAGATAGTTATTTTCAAAACTCTGCTGTTTGTCCCAGCGTAAGCTGTCGTCGGTGTTATTTTGCGTGCGGGTATAACCCAGCATCATGTTCCAGCCGATAAGATTCTGTGAAATCGTAGCGGATATGCTTTCATAACAGCTTAAGGCGTTGTAGCTATCTCTGCTGTCGGTTGTACAAGCATCTCCGTCGGAGTTGGTACGATAAAAGCCCAGCGTCGGCCATCCCGAATTACTCCAGTTAACCTGCTGCATATCACCTTTGCCGCCATCGTCATTGCGGAACAGACTGGCACCTACGGCAAGATTCCCCACCCCGCCTAAATCCGCCGTCCAGTTATTACCTAACTCGAAAGCATTCACATCATCGGCATTCGCCAGCCCTGCGTAGAGCTCATATTGTGGATGTAACGGCAGGCGAAAACCCAGTTGATAAGCTGAACTTTCGTCATCGGCAGCCTGGGAGGTGGTTTTACCGGCCTGTAAGAACCACTGCGCATTTCCGTCCGTCAGCCCCCCTGTTTTGGTAAAAGGGACAAGTTCAGTGCGGGTGAGTTGGTTGTTCTCATAAACTTTTAACGCCACGCTGTAGCTGCCTGGCGGAAAGGAACCAGTATCAATAAATTGCGAACCACTATTGAGATAAAACGATCCCAGAAGTTGTTCATTACGATAAGCGTCAACACGAGAATTGCGCGAAAGCAGGACCATTACTGGCGTTCCTTGCTGACTCTGCGCCTGGTTTAAATAACTGAGTGTTGACCCGATACGCATTCCATCGATTGCACCGAGTGGCAGAAAGTTAAAAGTAAAATTCCCGCCTTGTGCATTAAATAGCGTGCGGTTGTCCATTCGCCCCGCCTGCACATAATAACGACGTAAAAAATCATAACGATAATAGAGATCGCTGACATCAGCATTATTATCGCTGACATCTTCTGCCTCATAGCCATTGAAATTCCAGTGCCCGCCAATATAACTATTCTCTGTGACACCCAGCGCACCATTGCCCTGAATGGAGAACGATTGGTAATCATCCTGCACCAGCACGTTAATATCCTGCTGATGAATAAATGCATTAATCGCGTTTCTGTCTGGATTTAAATATAGCGATTTTGAATTTAACGAGGAACTCCATTGGGGATTCAGAAAGAGGGTGGCGGAACTCTCTTCATCATTAAAAATAATGTCAACAGAATCGGTATTGAGAAAGCCACATCCTGAATCGGTCTGCGCAAAACCACAAGCCAGTTCACCATGACGCGCCAGTGGTTGTGCCAGTCTCGCTTTTACGGCTTGAGTGATTTTTTGGTCTTTGGTATCCAGCTCCAGCTTATTATATAAACTTGCTGAATCCAGAAATGTTACCGCATCAAGATTAACCATTGCATAATATTTACCGAGACTTTTCCCGGCATAATAGACTTCAATATACTCCTGCTGTCCCTGCGCAATAACCTCAAACCCAGCGGGAATTTTAGTTAATGCTGCCTTTGCCGGGCTGAGACTCGCCAGGATCAAAAGAGCCAGTAATTTTTTATCCATGGCAACCCTGTAATCCATAACAACGACTAAAATAGTTAAAATAAGGGAGGACAAGCCCCCCTTTATTACGTATTAATTCTGTTATCCGGATTAGATATCCTGGGACAGATAGATGCTTACCACGCCACGGTAAATACCGGTTTCCAGTACACCTTTGGTGGTCTGAGCAAACATCAGGTTTTTAGCCAAAGAACCGTTGGTTAAAGCATCGGAAGCAAAAATTTTGGTTGCTTCAAAAGTGGTAGCGGCATCGGACTTGATTTCAGTACCACCCCAGGTCACAGTCAGCGGAACAGTTTTGCTGCCGTCCAGGTTATGAACCAGTTGCGCAGGGGAAACCAACTGCATTTTAATGTCTTTAGTCACATCGTTAGACCAAATTTTAGTCATCAACTGATAAGATTGCAGACCCTGACCCGGCAGATATTGCATTTCAACTGCTTTCGGCAGTGCGCTGTTATCGGTTTGCGTCATATCCAGAGCGGCATCAACGTTAGCTGTTACAGTAATATCTTTTTGTACTGCTAACGCGGAGCCTGCTACAGAGAATAACGCTGCTACCAGAAGAGATTTTGCAAATGCCTTTTTCATTACTATTCCTTCGTTTATGACAATGATAATTAATGGATCGCCAGCTCAAACTCGCCATTATCCTTAGTGATCCAGTTATTATATTTGACAACGATCTTGTCGTAGCCAGATATGCTTTCAAGATTTATTTCCTGACCAGGGAAGATATTTTTATTTACGGTCTGCATCTTACAATTATCTTTGCTATTATTTTTGCAATAAGCGATCGTTAAAAGTTTTAAACGTTGATTCCCTGCATTAAATAATTTTTTGGCAGGATTTACTTCTAACTTAGCAATAGGTTGTTGGGGTGGAACACTAACAACAATCCCCCAAATCAAGTTAACTGTTAACTGCATAGAGAGATCTTTTTTATCTGTGGCAACGTCATCAATACTGGGAACTGCTTCAAATTTAACGCGGTAATTTTTCTCTTTTTGCTCTGGTTCCATTGCGACAAAGCGCACGGTTTTGCTGCTACCGGCTGGTAAGGCGAATTTGGGTGGCATAACGACCAGATGATTTGCATCACCGGATTTAATCTCAACTTCATTTTCCTGAGGCGTCGATGGATTATCGATACGGAATACTGTCGCCTTGATATACTGAACTTCATTACTTTTAGATATTACACGAACGTTGCCTTCACCCTGACTATTAATAGAAACAGCCATAGGATAAACAGTCATATTTGACTGTGCAAAAAAAGGAGCGAACACGAATAAAAGCGGCGTAAGCCGTGATAAGAGTTTAATTTTCGCCACCATATAGAATTAATCTTACAAAATTGTTTCAAAAAAGTTAGTGCATTAGAAATGTAGATTTATTGTAAGTCAATATAAAAAAGCATTTTTAGTTAATATTAATTTAAAAAGCGAAAAATTAAGTTACTGAAACATAGTAATTTTCACAATATCGACGCTTAATTTTTAGGAATTTATAAATATTCACAATGTTAATTAAATACATTATTTCAATCACCATATCTATATATGAACAATGGCATACCCATAAATAAAGTGGTATGATAACTTTGTCCGCATTCCATTCCGGGAGACGCATATGGAAATCTCTGAACCACGCCGTTTGTACCAACAACTTGCTGCTGACCTGAAAGAGCGCATTGAGCAGGGCGTCTATCTGGTGGGTGATAAACTGCCCGCCGAACGTTTTATTGCCGATGAAAAAAACGTCAGCCGAACGGTAGTTCGTGAAGCCATCATCATGCTGGAAGTTGAAGGCTATGTGGAGGTGCGTAAAGGTTCAGGTATTCACGTGGTTTCCAACCAGCCGCGCCATCAGCAGGCGGCTGACGATAATATGGAATTTGCCAATTACGGCCCGTTTGAACTGCTACAGGCTCGCCAGCTTATCGAGAGCAATATTGCCGAGTTTGCCGCAACCCAGGTGACCAAGCAGGACATCATGAAATTGATGGCCATCCAGGAGCAGGCTCGCGGCGAACAATGCTTCCGCGATTCCGAGTGGGATTTGCAGTTCCATATTCAGGTTGCCCTGGCGACGCAGAACTCAGCCCTGGCAGCCATCGTTGAGAAGATGTGGACCCAGCGTAGCCATAACCCGTACTGGAAAAAACTCCACGAACACATTGATTCCCGTACCGTCGATAACTGGTGTGATGACCACGATCAGATCCTTAAGGCGTTAATTCGCAAAGATCCCCATGCCGCTAAGCTGGCAATGTGGCAGCATCTGGAAAACACCAAGATAATGTTATTTAACGAAACCAGCGACGATTTCGAGTTCAACGCCGACCGTTACCTGTTCGCAGAAAACCCGGTTGTGCATCTGGATACGGCCGCCAGCGGCAGCAAATGAAATTCCCATCGGGCAGGCGCTACAACGCGCCTGTACGCTTTGTCAGTAAGCAAAAAGTATAAAGTGTCAGCCTGTGTAAATCCTCTCGCCACCCTCCCCTGCAATCAGCAAAATCAGACTCCACGGACATGTAATTTTGATAACGAACAACGTTGACCTTTGTTACAATTAGATTCAATTTGAATTTATGCTATTAAATGTTTTCTTATCTCACGTTTTAACAGGGAATAGTTCAGGCCGTGTTGGTGCTCCGACCCGCAATCCATACAAAAACAGCAATAATCTGGCGGGAGTGCATCATTTAAAACCGGCGTGGCGTTAACCGATTCACCAGGAATAATGAATGGAACTTTTGACCCAATTACTGCAGGCCCTGTGGGCGCAGGATTTTGAAACGCTGGCCAATCCGTCGATGATTGGCATGTTGTATTTTGTCTTGTTTGTAATTTTGTTCCTTGAAAACGGCTTGCTTCCGGCAGCCTTTTTACCGGGCGACAGCTTACTGGTGTTGGTCGGCGTATTGATTGCTAAAGGCGCGATGGGTTATCCACAAACGATTTTGCTATTGACCGTAGCCGCCAGCCTTGGCTGCTGGGTCAGTTACATACAGGGGCGATGGCTGGGCAATACCCGCACTGTACAAAACTGGCTTTCCCATTTACCCGCGCACTATCACCAACGCGCACACCATCTTTTTCACAAACACGGTTTATCGGCGCTATTAATTGGTCGCTTTATTGCGTTTGTCAGAACACTGCTGCCGACCATTGCCGGGTTATCAGGGCTGAATAACGCACGCTTTCAGTTCTTCAACTGGATGAGCGGTTTGTTGTGGGTGTTGATCCTGACAACCCTGGGTTACATGCTCGGCAAAACGCCGGTATTTTTGAAGTACGAGGATCAGCTAATGTCATGCCTGATGCTGCTCCCGGTGGTACTGCTGGTATTTGGCCTGGCAGGTTCTCTGGTCGTGTTATGGAAAAAGAAATATGGAAATCGGGGGTAAAGGATGCAAATACCTCGCATGTCGCTTCGCCAGCTAGTCTGGTTCGGCGCTGCTTTATTGCTGGTCGGCACGCTGTTGCTGGCCTGGTCTGCGGTTCGTCAGCAAGATTCAACGCTGGCGATCCGTGCCGTTCATCAAGGCATGACGATGCCAGACGGTTTTTCCATCTGGCATCACCTTGACGCTCACGGCATTCCTTTCAAAAGCATTACCCCCAAGAACGACACTCTGTTAATTACGTTTGACTCCAGCGACCAGAGTGCCGCCGCAAAAGCAGTCCTCGACAGAACATTGCCCCATGGCTACATCATTGCGCAGCAGGACGATAACAGTCAGGCCATGCAGTGGCTGACCCGGCTGCGGGATAATTCTCATCGCTTCGGATAACTTCCTGTTATCCGAAACATATCACTCACTTTGGTGATTTCACCGTTACTGTCTATGATTAATGAGGCGGTGGTTAACACTACCGCTTCGTTGTCTGGACAATCGTTCCTTTGTAATAGGTTCGAGTCACAATGGAAGGTTCAAGAATGAAATACCGCATTGCTTTAGCTGTTTCTCTTTTTGCTCTTAGTGCCGGTAGTTATGCCACTACCCTGTGTCAGGAAAAGGAGCAAAATATCCTTAAGGAGATCAGCTATGCCGAAAAACACCAAAACCAGAATCGTATTGACGGTCTGAATAAAGCCCTGAGTGAAGTCCGGGCCAACTGTTCAGATAGCCAGCTTCGCGCCGATCATCAGAAAAAAATCGCTAAGCAGAAAGATGAGGTGGCGGAACGCAAGCAAGATTTAGCTGAGGCGAAGCAAAAAGGCGATGCGGACAAGATTGCCAAACGCGAACGGAAACTGGCAGAAGCGCAGGAAGAGCTGAAAAAGCTGGAAGCGCGCGACTACTAATTCACAATAGTCATTACTTACTCACCTGGAGAAAACTATGTCGAAAGAACACACTACGGAACATTTGCGTGCAGAGTTGAAATCCCTGTCTGATACGCTGGAAGAAGTACTAAGCGCCTCAGGAGATAAGTCGAAAGAAGAGTTGAGTAAGATTCGTAGTAAAGCAGAGCAGGCGCTAAAACAGAGCCGCTATCGCCTGGGTGAAACTGGCGAGGCAATTGCCAAACAGACTCGTGAAGCGGCGGCGCGTGCCGATGAGTACGTGCGTGAAAATCCGTGGACGGGTGTGGGCATTGGCGCTGCAATCGGTGTAGTGCTCGGCGTTCTGCTGTCGCGTCGTTAATTATGGCGGACACTCATCACGCGCAAGGGCCCGGTAAAAGCGTTCTGGGCATCGGGCAGCGAATAGTCACCATCATGGTCGAAATGGTGGAGACACGTCTGCGGCTGGCGGTGGTGGAGCTGGAAGAGGAAAAAGCCAATCTCTTTCAACTGTTACTGATGCTGGGCCTGACGATGCTTTTCGCTGCATTTGGTCTTATGAGCCTGATGGTGCTGATTATCTGGGCGGTTGATCCGCAATATCGCCTGAATGCGATGATTGCCACCACCGTGGTGTTGCTGCTACTGGCACTGATTGGCGGTATCTGGACGTTACGCAAGTCACGGAAATCGACACTGTTGCGCCACACGCGCCATGAACTGGCGAACGATCGGCAACTGCTCGAGGAGGAGTCCCGTGAGCGGTAAAGTCGAACGTGAACGCCGCAAGGCACAACTACTTAGCCAGATCCAGCAACAACGGCTGGATCTTTCCGCCAGTCGTCGAGACTGGCTGGAAGCAACAGGCGCTTACGATCGTCGCTGGAATATACTGTTGAGTCTGCGCTCCTGGGCGCTGGTTGGCAGTAGCGTGATGGCTATCTGGACAATTCGCCATCCGAATATGCTGGTTCGCTGGGCCAGGCGCGGTTTTGGCGTATGGAGTGCCTGGCGTCTGGTTAAAACCACCCTCAAACAGCAACAGCTGCGCGGTTAACGTCTTTCTGGCCGGAGCCATTCCGGCCTTATCCCTCAAAATTTTTGAAAAAATTTGACAGTTTTCCTTGCTAACAATCACCATTCACTACGTTTATGCTTCTCTCCATCGACAGCAACGACGCTAATACCGCGTCAATGCACAAAAAAACAATCAGCAGCCTGAGCGGCGCAGTGGAGAGTAAGATGAAAAAATTAGAAGATATTGGTGTACTGGTAGCGCGTATTTTAATGCCGATTCTGTTTATTACGGCAGGCTGGGGAAAAATTACAGGCTACGCGGGTACGCAACAATATATGGAAGCAATGGGCGTCCCCGGCTTTATGCTGCCGCTGGTGATTTTGCTTGAGTTTGGCGGTGGTCTGGCAATTCTGTTTGGTTTCCTGACTCGTACCACGGCGCTGTTTACCGCTGGCTTTACACTGCTGACTGCGTTTTTATTTCACAGCAATTTTGCAGAGGGCATGAACTCGCTGATGTTTATGAAAAACCTGACCATTTCTGGCGGATTCCTGCTGCTGGCAATTACGGGGCCGGGCGCATTCAGCATCGACCGCCTGCTGAATAAAAAGTGGTAAGCAGAGACTATACTTAACGATATTTGTTGGTCGGATAAGATGCGTAAGCATCGCATCCGACAATCAAAAATGTGCACTTTGCCAGCAATCTGAAACGAGGAGAAACACTCCTCGTTTTTGCTATTGGAGGAGAGAAAAATGGGTCAACTGATTGACGGCGTCTGGCATGACACCTGGTACGACACCAAATCCACCGGCGGTAAATTTCAACGTTCAGCTTCCGCATTTCGTAACTGGCTCACCGCTGACGGCGCACCAGGACCTACCGGCAAAGGCGGTTTTGCCGCAGAAAAAGATCGCTACCATCTCTATGTTTCACTCGCCTGCCCGTGGGCACACCGCACGCTGATTATGCGTAAACTCAAAGGTCTGGAACCGTTTATCTCCGTTTCCGTGGTGAATCCGCTGATGCTGGAAAACGGCTGGACCTTCGATGACAGTTTTCCGGGTGCAACCGGTGATACGCTCTATCAACATGAGTTTCTGTATCAGCTTTATCTCCACGCCGATCCACACTATAGCGGACGTGTCACTGTTCCCGTGCTATGGGACAAAAAGAACCACACCATTGTCAGCAACGAATCGGCGGAAATCATCCGCATGTTCAATACCGCGTTTGATGCACTGGGCGCGAAAGCGGGAGATTATTATCCTCCTGCGCTGCAAACTAAAATTGACGAACTTAACGGCTGGATTTACGACACCGTCAACAATGGCGTGTATAAAGCCGGTTTTGCTACCAGCCAGGAAGCCTACGACGAGGCGGTGGTGAAAGTGTTTGAATCGCTGGCGCGACTGGAGCAGATCTTAGGTCAGCATCGCTATCTGACCGGTAACCAGTTAACCGAAGCTGATATTCGCCTGTGGACCACGCTGGTGCGTTTTGATCCGGTGTATGTCACCCACTTCAAATGTGATAAGCACCGCATCAGCGATTACCTGAATCTGTACGGCTTCCTGCGCGATATCTACCAGATGCCGGGGATTGCCGAAACTGTCAATTTTGATCACATCCGTAATCACTACTTCCGCAGCCATAAGACCATCAACCCTACGGGGATTATTTCGATTGGTCCGTGGCAGGATCTTGATGAACCGCACGGGCGGGACGTTCGCTTCGGCTAGACAAAGGCACCCTTCGTGGTGCCTCTGATTGCTGGCTAAGTGCGTGTTGTTCATGTCGGATGCGGCTTGAACGGCTTATTTGACCTAAAAATATTGTACATTCAATATATTGCAGAGAACTCACAGGCCAGATAAGCGTAGCGCATCTGGCGATTTTGCGCTTGCCATCAGTCTGAAGTTCCGTTCATTGCACCTCATTAATTCACCGTGGTGATATTTACTGCCATTTCATTCATGTCTATTCTTAATTTGCTGCTTTAAAAACAAGTGATTGAGCAAAATTGAGGCAAAAATGGACTGGTATCTGAAAGTACTAAAAAATTATGTCGGATTTCGGGGTCGTGCGCGGCGCAAAGAGTACTGGATGTTTATTCTGGTCAACATCATCTTTACGTTCGTGCTGGGACTACTGGATAAAATGTTAGGCTGGCAACGCGCCGGTGGCGAAGGCATCCTGACGACAATCTATGGCATTCTGGTGTTTTTACCGTGGTGGGCAGTTCAGTTCCGCCGCCTGCACGACACCGACCGCTCGGCGTGGTGGGTACTGCTGTTCTTAATCCCGTTTATCGGCTGGCTGATTATCATCGTCTTTAACTGCCAGGCGGGTACACCGGGTGAAAACCGCTTTGGGCCAGACCCGAAACTGGAACAGGAATAATAATTAAGCACCTTGTGAAAGGTGCTTAATCGTTTATTTTCCGGCGAACAACTTTGGAATTTCCCGCAAACACCAGGATTTCGCTTCCCCCATACTGTCACGACGCCAGGCCATAATGATATCGATCTCGCTGGTCGATTCCGGGCTAACGACACGTAGCCGTCCTTCAGCAATATCTTTTTCCACCATCGGATACGGCATAGTTGCGACACCCAGCCCCGCCAGTAACGCCTGGCGTTTATCTTCAATGGTGCTGACCGTTAAGCGCGGCTGTTTGTCCAGCAACTGCACCGTCAATACCGGACGCTCACGAGCGGTATCCGCAACCGCAATTCCGCGATATTTCACGCGCGTCACCTCAGAAAGCGGTTCCGGCTCCTGGTGAATCGGGTGATCCGGCGCGGCAACGTAGACGTTCATTAAGGTATAGAGCTTGCGCGAGTTGATCTCCGACGAGGAACGAAAATGCATATCCGGCGCGATAACTATATCCGCTCGCCCCTGCTCCAGCCGCTCCCACGCGCCCGCCAGCACTTCGGTGATAATTGCCAGTTGGGTATTGGCCTTCACCGCCAGTTTGTCGATCAAAGGGAAAAAGGCAGCCGTCGGCACCAGCGCCTCGGTCACAATGGTGAGATGCGTTTCCCAACCGCGCGCGAGGGCTTCCGCATCAGTAGTCAGTTTATCTGCCGCTTCCAGCAGAACGCGTCCTCGCTCCAGCAACATACGCCCGACATTGGTGAATTTGGTGCGATGGCCAGAGCGGTCAAACAGTACCACATCCAGCTCTTCTTCCAGTTTTTGCATGGTGTAGCTAAGCGCAGAAGGCACGCGTCCCAGCTCATCTGCTGCTGCCGCAAAACTGCCACGGCGATCGATCGCGTCCATAACACGCAGTGCTTCCAGCGTTAATGCCCTTTCTTTGGCCATGTCGTTCTCATTCAGGAAATTTGAACATACCGGGCAGAATATCTGGCTAACAATGTAGCGTCCAGCCCCTTACCATAAAAGGAAGTAAAGAGAGGTCAATAATTATGATTACTACCCGAACTGCCAGGCAGTGTGGACAAGCAGACTACGGATGGTTACAGGCCCGGTATACTTTTTCCTTTGGACACTACTTCGACCCTAAATTGTTAGGCTACGCCTCCCTGCGCGTGCTCAATCAGGAAGTGCTGGCTCCAGGAGCCGCCTTTCAGCCACGAACCTATCCAAAAGTCGATATTTTGAATGTGATTCTGGATGGAGAAGCAGAATACCGCGACAGTGAAGGCAATCATGTTCAGGCCAGCGCCGGTGAAGCCTTATTGCTTTCTACTCAGCCGGGCGTGAGTTATAGCGAACATAACATTAGCAAAGACAAACCGTTAACGCGGATGCAGCTTTGGCTGGATGCCTGCCCGCAGCGAGAGAATCCGCTGATTCAAAAACTGGCGCTTAATATGGGCAAGCAGCAATTAATCGCCTCGCCCGATGGCACAGAGGGTAGCCTGCAACTGCGCCAGCAAGTGTGGTTGCATCATATTGTGCTCGCTAAGGGCGAAAGTGCGAACTTTCAACTTCACGGCCCGCGCGCCTATTTACAATCGATTCACGGCCAATTTCATGCGATTACGCATCATGAAGAGAAAGCGGCACTGACCTGCGGTGATGGTGCATTTATTCGTGACGAGGCTAACATTACGCTGGTTGCTGATTCCCCGCTGCGCGCTTTACTGATAGATTTACCTGTCTAGTTGTTTTTACAGGGAGAAGATGATGAGTAAAAAATCGGCGAAGAAACGCCAGTCAGTGAAGCCCGTTGTGGCGAAAGAAACGACTCGCGCAACTAAAAACTTTGGCTATGAAGAGATGTTGAGCGAGCTGGAAGCGATAGTAGCCGACGCCGAAACGCGGTTAGCCGAGGATGAAGCCGCCGCATAAAGACAGGTTGCCGGATGCGGCGTAAACGCCTTATCCGGCCTACAAAACCCAGCAACATCAATAAATTGCGCACCCCGTAGGCCGGATAAGATGCGCCAGCATCGCATCCGGCTTCAGGCACGATACCCAAGACTCGCCGCTTATCTGGCCTTGCTCGCCATAATCTCGATAATCTGCCGATCCGTTTGCTGCATCGAATGGCTTGCCAGCGCACACAGATTGGCAATCGACTGCTCAACATCATGCGCCACAATCCCTTCATTGCCGGTCACGGCGGTATCATCCAGCGCCATTAACACCGCTTTCCACGCTGCCGAAGCACTGGTCGAAACCTTCATCGCACAACTGTTCGACGCACCATCGCAAATCATGCCGCTGACATCGCCGATCATACTGCTGATAGCCATAGAGATCGTTTCATAACGCCCATCCACCAGCCACGCCATCCCGGCGGCAGCCCCCATTGCTGCCGTCGTCGCCGCGCACAGCGCGGATAAACGCGGCAACTGGTTATGGATGTAAATCGCGCTCAAATGCGAAAGCATCAGCGCGCGTGCCAGCCGTTCATCATCCACCCCGAAGTGTTCCGCGACCACCACTACGGGCATTGTCGCGGTGATCCCCTGGTTACCAGAACCGGAGTTACTCATCGCCGGAAGCGTTGCGCCGCCCATACGCGCATCAGATGCCGCGCTGGTACGAATCACAATCGACGAGGAGAGATCCTTCGCCAACAAACCGCGCGCACACTGTTTTTCCAGCGTTGCGCCAATATGCAACCCCCAGTTGCCACTCAAACCTTCCTGCGATAATGCACAGTTTAACTTCGCAGAATCGAGAATAAAGCGGATCGCCTCAAACGGGACTTCATTGACGAACTTCAGGATCTCGGCGAGCGTCGTTCTGGAGAGCACCGCCAGCGGCGACTCTTGCTCCCCCTCTGTCACACATGCCTGCTGGGCAAATACCACGCCATTGTGCGTCTCAATATGCACAATGTTGGTATGTCCACCGACGATGGTGACACACGCCCACTTCTCACCGTTCCAGACTTTGGCGCGTGAGAAGAGGATCTCGTCGCAAGGTTCCTGGATCTTAACCGAGACTTTCCCCGCCGCCAGCAATGCTTTGGCATCGGCAATCGCCTGCGCAGTTGCGTCTTTCAGCACTTCCAGCCCGGCTTTGGCATTTCCACCCAGAGCCCCCAGCGCCGCCGCAATCGGCAGCCCCACCATTCCCGTACCGGGAACGGTGACGCCCAGACCGTTCTTCATCAGATTTGGCGAAACCCAGGCTTCTACACGTTCAACCGGACCTTCCAGTTCTGCCGCAGCAACCGCCGCTGCCAGCGCCAGTGAAATAGGTTCAGTACATCCCAGCGCCGGTTTTACTTCCTCCTGAACGGCGAGGATGTAACGCTGCCATAACGGATTTAAAGTCGAATCAAACATAATAAAAACCTTAAAATTTCAGGTAAATCAAGAAAATGCCAGGAACGGAGAAACGCAAAGCAACAAACCGGTGACGATAATCAGGTACAGAGACATCCCTTTGTATTTGTGCAATGCCGGTACTTTGTAAACCAGCCACGCCGGGATCAGGCACCCTACCATGCCGAAAATCGGGCTACAGATAGAGGTGAAGCTCAACACCGGCGCGTTCAGTACGATGGCGCTCCAGGCCAGTAAAATGGCGAAAATCATGATGCCGCGCTGAACGAGAGTTTCGTTAATCTTCTCGGCAGGTATTTTGCGGCGCAGGATGTTCATTACGATCCCTTGCGTTGCTTCACGGAAGCCTAAATAGACGCCAAAAAACGCGGTCATTACGGCAAAGATATTGAGAATGACACTAACCACTTTTACCCACGCTGCACCGTCACCGCTAATAAACTGTGCGGCAATCGCCAGCGCGGAAATATTCTGCTCGTAGGCTTTTACCGCTTCGTCATGTCCCATCGCCAGCGTGAACGACACGGCGTAGAAAAAGACGGTAACAAACAGAATGCCGAACGCGATGTTCATTGCCCGCAACGCTTTATGCCGCGCTACTTCAATCGATTTTTCCCGCGAGCGATAGGAAATCACCATCGGGCTTAATGTCTGGATAAACAGAATCGACGTCAGGGTAAACGGCAGCGTAATAATGGCGTTTTTCACCAGTAGCCCCAGCGGCGGCAGCGAACCCACGTTATACAGATGCCACATTCCCACCATCGACACGCCCAGCGCCGCGACCACCAATAGCTTGGTCAGAACCATGCCAGTCGAAATCTTGAATAACAGTTTCTCGCCGCGTGAGGAGATGGCTACCAGAATGCAAATCAGTACCAGTCCATAAAACGGATTGTCTGATAGCACGCTTTCCGTCACGCCAAAAGTATGTAAATAGGAGGCGCTATCGTTGGTGATGGCGGTGGAATAGACGAACATCCAGATCACCAACATCACGAAATAAAGTGCACCTAACAGGATGCCCCAGTTTTTACCTAAATAACCGCTGATGACGCTGGGGTAATCTTTACACTCCGGTGATTCTGCCAGCGTATTAATAAACAATCGCTGAAACAGATACATTGCCGGGTAGCCAATCACTGATGAGAGCAAAAATACCCACAATCCCATCAATCCGACCTGCACCGGGAGAAAAACAATCCCCGCGCCAATCGCCATCCCGATACTCATAATCACCCAGCCGGTGTCGGTACTGTCGAATTTGATTGCTTCACGCCATTCACTTTCACTCATTCCAGCACGACCCGCCGGGGTCGAAGCGTCTGCAATAACGCCTTTATTCGTTGCAATTTCCATAATTTCTCGCTCAATATTTTGTAGGGCTTTTTATTTTTTTCGAGCCGCATCAAGGCGATACGCGGTCTACGTTTTTTTGCAGGCGAGTTATTAGAATGAAGAAATGATACGCGTGAGGTTAGAGAAAATCTTCACAATCAAGACTTTGAAATAGCAGTTATGGATAATAATTTTCTATAAAATAAACAGAAAAGAAACAATTATTCTCTATTTGCGGCAGATCACAATAAAAAAGGGTGCACATTTTGTGCACCCAAAGATAAATGCGGATGAAATATCAGCCGCAGACCACTTTTATCGCCAGTCCTCCGCGTGAAGTTTCGCGGTATTTATCGTTCATATCTTTGCCGGTTTCATACATCGTCTCGATCACTTTATCGAGCGAAACACGCGGTGCAGAGGTACGCCGCATTGCCATCCGCGCGGCGTTTACCGCTTTCACAGCGTTGATAGCGTTACGTTCAATACACGGAATTTGCACTTGTCCGGCAACCGGATCGCAGGTCAGCCCAAGGTTATGCTCCATAGCGATTTCCGCCGCATTGCATACCTGCGCCGGGCTGCCGCCCAGCAGTTCGGTTAACCCTGCCGCCGCCATCGAACAGGCCACGCCAATTTCGCCCTGACACCCCACTTCCGCACCAGAGATGGAGGCATTCATTTTATACAGCGCGCCAATAGCGCCAGCCGCCAGTAGAAAACGGGCGATGGATCGCTCATTGAGCGGACGGCGGAATTTATCGTAATAGGCCAGCACTGCCGGAATAATACCGCAAGCGCCGTTAGTTGGTGCTGTCACTACACGTCCGCCAGCGGCGTTTTCTTCGCTGACCGCCAGAGCAAACATATTGATCCAGTCGATGACGTTCATTGGATCGTTAGAGATATTGTCACTAGAGACCAGCAAACGGCGCAGCGCCACCGCCCGGCGTGGGACATTGAGCGGGCCAGGCAATACGCCTTCGGTATTCATGCCGCGTTCAATACCGTCGTGCATCACCTGCCAGATACGAGCAAACCCTGCATCAATTTCCGCTTTGCTGCGCAGCGCCAGCTCGTTATGCATCATCAGGCCAGAAATAGACAGGCCGTTGTAATCACACATTTTCAGCAGTTCGCCTGCCGAGTGGAAGTCATAAGGTACGGGTGTTTCGACATCGTGCGACAGGCCGAAGTGTTCTTCTTCAACGATAAACCCGCCGCCGACAGAGTAATAGGTTTTGCTTAATAGCTCTTCCTGCCCGTTCCAGGCAGTAATCCGCATCCCGTTCTCATGACGAGACAACATTTCGGGATGGAAGATAATGTTCTTTGCTACAGGAAAATCAACAATATGCGCACCAGAAGCCACCGGCAGTCGCCCACTGCGCGTCACAAGTTCAATAAATGCAGGGATCTCATCAATAACAACATCCTGCGGGCTGTTTCCTGCCAGTCCCATAATGATGGCGATATCCGTGGCATGGCCTTTGCCCGTCAGTGACAACGACCCGTAAAGATCGACCACAATATGACTTGTTGCAGTTAATAAGCCACTACTCACCAGTCGGTCGATAAAACTTTTTCCAGCATTCATTGGCCCCACGGTATGCGAACTGGAGGGGCCAATACCAATTTTGAAAATATCGAATGCACTAATCATAACCACACTCTCGGATTGCCATTCTGTGAAGAGGGCGGGACGACTCTGCAATCGCCCCGCTCCGGGCTTTACACGCTACGTACTGCGATAGCTTCAATTTCCAGCTTCACATCTTTCGGCAAACGCGCGACCTGCACGCAGCTACGGGTCGGGTAAGTCGCCTGATGCTCATCGAAGAACTGCTTATAGACTTCATTGATGGTGGCAAAGTCGTTCAGATCGGTGATGAATACCGTCATCTTGATGATATCGCCCACGGTGAGGCCAGCAGCAACCACGATCGCTTTGACGTTTTCAAGGCTTAAACGCGCCTGATCTTTCACATCAGCCGGGATCTCGCCAGTCTGCGGGCAAACCGGAATTTGCCCGGAGGTGAAGACCATGCTGCCTAAATCAACACCCTGAACATAAGGGCCGATTGCGCCTGGGGCACGTTGCGTTTCGATAATCTTTTTCATACATCCTCCGGCGTCAGAGCGCCTGGGTAAAGGTACGTGAAATCACATCCTGTTGCTGTTCGCGAGTCAGCGCGTTAAAGCGCACAGCGTAGCCAGAGACACGGATTGTCAGGTTCGGGTATTTTTCCGGGTGCTCAATGGCATCCAACAACATTTCCCGATTCATAACGTTAACGTTGAGATGTTGACCGCCTTCGATGTCCGCTTCGTGATGGAAATATCCATCCAGCAGACCAACAAGGTTGGTTTTGCGTACCGGATCTTCTTTACCCAGCGCCGCTGGGACGATCGAGAAGGTGTACGAAATACCGTCTTTGGCGTAAGTGAACGGCAGTTTCGCCACGGAAGTCAGCGAGGCTACCGCGCCTTTGCGGTCACGACCGTGCATCGGGTTAGCGCCCGGCGCAAACGGCGTACCCGCGCGGCGACCGTCCGGTGTGTTACCGGTTTTCTGTCCGTACACCACGTTAGAAGTGATAGTCAGGATCGACTGGGTCGGCACGGCGTTGCGATAGGTTGGCAGTGCTTTAATTTTCTTCATAAAGCGTTCAACCAGGTCACAAGCAATACTGTCTACACGCTCGTCGTTGTTGCCGTACTGTGGATATTCGCCGTCGATTTCAAAGTCCACCGCCAGACCGTTTTCGTCACGGATGGGTTTCACTCGGGCATATTTAATAGCGGAAAGTGAATCCGTCGCCACCGACAGACCCGCGATGCCGCAAGCCATGGTGCGATAGACATCACGATCGTGCAGCGCCATCAGCGAGGCTTCATAGCTGTACTTGTCGTGCATGTAGTGGATGATGTTCAGCGCGCTGATGTACTGCACCGCCAGCCAGTCCATGAAATGGTCGAGGCTGTCCATGACTTTGTTGTAATCCAGCACGTCGTCCATCAATGGTGCCGTTTTCGGGCCGACCTGAATCTTCAGCTTCTCGTCCATCCCGCCGTTGATTGCGTACAGCAGTGTTTTCGCCAGGTTAGCGCGTGCACCGAAGAACTGCATCTGCTTACCAATCACCATTGGGCTGACGCAGCAGGCAATCGCGTAATCGTCGCTGTTGAAGTCAGTACGCATCAGATCGTCGTTTTCATACTGCAAAGAAGAGGTGACGATAGATACTTGCGCCGCATATTTTTTGAAGGCAATCGGCAATGCTTCCGACCACAGAATAGTCAGGTTTGGTTCCGGCGCTGGTCCCATGGTGTGTAGGGTATGCAGATAGCGGAAGGAGTTTTTAGTCACCAGAGTGCGGCCATCCAGCCCCATCCCGCCGATCACTTCCGTCGCCCAGATGGGGTCGCCGGAGAACAACGAATCAAATTCCGGTGTACGCAGGAAGCGCACCATGCGGATCTTCATGATGAAGTGGTCGATCAGTTCCTGCGCCTGCTGCTCATTAAGCACACCGGCTTTAAAATCGCGCTCGATGTAGATATCGAGGAACGATGCGGTACGACCCAGAGACATTGCGCCGCCGTTTTGCGATTTCACCGCCGCCAGGTAAGCGAAGTAGAGCCACTGCACCGCTTCCTGCGCATTCTGCGCCGGACGGGAGATGTCGAAGCCGTATTTCGCTGCCATTTCCTGAATCTGCAACAGCGCATGACGATGTTCTGCCAGCTCTTCACGCAGACGGATGGTGGCTTCAAGATCCTCACCTTTTTCCAGACGAGACTGGAGATCGGCAAATTGCAGTTCGCGTTCACGTACCAGATAACTGATGCCGTACAGCGCCACGCGGCGATAGTCACCAATAATGCGCCCACGACCATAACCGTCCGGCAAACCGGTCAGAACGCCAGATTTACGGCAGCGCAGCATATCCGGTGAGTAAACATCAAATACGCCCTGATTATGGGTTTTACGCAGATCGGTAAAGATGTATTCAAATTCGCTGTCCATTTCACGGCCATATGCGTGGAATGAACTTTTAATCATATTAATGCCGCCAAACGGATGCAGCGCGCGCTTTAACGGCGCATCGGTTTGCAGACCAACAATTTTTTCCAGCGGCTGATTAATATAACCAGCATCATGGGCGGTAATGGTAGTGGCAATATTAGTATCGAAATCAACCGGCGCGTGGGTCGCATTTTCGATACGAATGCCTTCCATTACTTTTTCCCACAATGCCGTGGTCGCTGGCGTTGCTTCAGCAAGGAAAGATTCATCACCTTCATAAGGCGTATAGTTGTGTTGAATAAAATCGCGGACATTAATTTCGTTTTTCCAGTCCGTACCTTTAAAGCCAAACCATGTGTCGGCGTACAGCTTATCGCTGGTATCAATATCTACCTTCATGAAAAATAATCTCTCTACAAGACTTCAACTAAATTATGCAAATTCTGCGGGAGCGTTAACTTTGCCTAAATGAATTGCATCTAAGGCAATCATTTTTTCTTCATTAGTCGGAATAACGGCGCAAATTACGCGCGCATTTTCACTGGAAATAATACGTTCACCGTAGGAATTAGATTGATTATTCATTTCCACATCAATCTCAACGCCTAATACGGCTAAATGTTCCATGACCAGACGACGAATTAAAATTGAGTTTTCGCCTATTCCGCCGGTAAATATAATGCCATCCAGACGATGTAATGAGGCAGCGTGTCCGGCAATATGACGGGCAATTCGATGAACAAAAGTTTTAATTGCCAGTTGTGCGCGCTCGTGTCCTTCATGCCAGGCTTTTTCCAGTACGCGCAGGTCGGAAGAAAGACCGGAAATACCTAATAATCCCGACTCTTTATTCACTATGCGTTCCAGGTCACCCAGGCTCTGATTGGTTTGACTGGCAACCCAGGACATCGCGCCGAAGTCGACATCACCACTGCGCGTCCCCATCATCAAGCCTTCCAGCGGCGTCATTCCCATTGAAGTATCTACGCTCTGACCGTTACGAACCGCGCAGATTGACGCGCCATTGCCAAGATGCGCCACAACCAGCCCGGAGTCATCTTCCACAAGGTCCAGCAGCGAATGGGCGCGCTGGGAAACATAGCGGTGCGAGGTTCCGTGGAAACCATAACGGCGCACACCTAACTCTTCATAATATTTCCACGGCAGGCCGTATAAATAAGCCTCTGGAGCCATCGTCTGGTGGAAACTGGTATCAAATACCGCCACCTGAGTTACGCCAGGAAATAATTGCTGCGCCGATTCAATGCCACTTAAATTGGCGTAATTATGCAGCGGCGCCAGTGGAGAAACGCGGCGGATATTATCAATGACCTCATCGGTAATAATAGCGGACTCGGTAAAAATACTGCCGCCGTGGGCGATGCGGTGGCCAATTAAGGCCACACTGTCATTTAAATTCCGTTTTTCCAGTTCAAATGCGATTGCCTTCAATGCACCTTCGTAGCTGTGGTGAGCCAGCGGTGCTGGCTCTCCCCCATTTACGGATAAGAATGCATTTTCCGAGTTAATACCATCGGCAATACCTGACATTAATACTTCACAGTCACAGGTATCGAGCACGGAAAACTTAATCGAAGACGAACCACAGTTAATAACCAAAACAACCGGAAATTCATTCATCTCTTTTCTCATCCTGAGTTATGGATTAAAACAGTTTGTATACGATGTTCAGGATGGTCAGCAGACCAATCACAGTAACAAACACGTTATCCAGACGACCACGGTATTTCGCCAGAGACGGCGCCTTACGGATGGCGTACATCGGCAACAGGCACAGCAGGGATGCGATAATCGGTGCGCCCATGGCTTCAATCAGATCCAGGATGTTCGGGTTGGCGTAGGCAACAACCCAGGTTGAACCCATGATGAAGATCATGCTGAGAGTATTCAGTTTACCCAGCGACACTTTGGTTTTGTCGCCTTTATAACCGAACTTCAGAATCAGACCGTTCAGACCTTCCAGCGTCCCCAGATAGTGACCGAAGAAAGATTTGAAGATAGCAACCAGCGCGATGATGGACGCCGCATATTCCAGAATAATAGCGAACGTCGTTTTGGTGCCGGTCATGGATGCAAAGTGGTTAGCCAGGTAAGAAAGCACCGGAATATTCTGCGCTTTTGCTTCCGCCATGTTCGCCGGAGACAGCGTAAACAGGCAGCTGAAGGCAAAGAACATGACCACTGCAACCATCAGCATACTGGCGCGAGAGATGATTTGTGAACATTTCTGCTCAGTGAAGTCGCGACCAAAGTCTTTCTCATACTCTTCACGCTTAGAAACGACGAAAGAAGAGACGATTGGTGAGAAGTTAAAGGAGAAAACCATGATGGAAATCCCCAGCCAGACGGTGATCAGGATACCGTCATGACCTGTTAACGACAGCGCACCAAGGTCAACTTGATCGATAACCGCAGAGTTCCAGTAAGGGATCAGCGACAGAGAAATCAGCACCAGGCTGGCGATAAAAGGCCATACCAGGTAGCTCATCACTTTAACCATCAGATCTTTACCAAACCAAATGACGAACGCCATCAGCAGCAGCAGGAACAGCGCCACGAAGCCACGATTCAGCGGCGCAAAACCGAGCTGGTTTTCCCAGAAGGTCATAAAGGTGTTGGTAATGGTAACGCCATAAATCCACAACAGTGGGCAAATCGCGAAGAAATACAGGAACGTGATGACCACACCGCCGGTTTTACCAAAATGCTCTTCTACCGTTTCCGTAATGTTGCCGGAAGGGTTAGAGCCAGAGAGACACAGACGCGCCAGCGCCCGGTGGCAATAAAACGCAATCGGGTATGCCAATACCAACATCAGAAGAATCGGGATCAGTCCGCCAAAACCTGCGCGGATAGGGAAGAACAGCACCCCGGCGCCGATTGCCGTACCAAACAAGCCTAACGTCCATGTGGTATCTGATTTACGCCAGGACGATTGTTTTGTCTGGCTGGATACAATGCTATCTGAAGTACTCATATCCTATCCTCAACGAATTAATTAAGCGTCAACGAAACCGGTGATTTGAGAGACGCGAGAAAGATCGATATTACCGCCAGAAATAATACTGACGGTTTTTC
Source organism: Escherichia sp. MR (assembly GCF_005280595.1). Lineage (NCBI taxonomy): Bacteria > Pseudomonadati > Pseudomonadota > Gammaproteobacteria > Enterobacterales > Enterobacteriaceae > Escherichia > Escherichia sp. MR. The sequence continues at coordinate 62,827 of NZ_SZVK01000002.1, forward strand.
TGTTTTGAATATATTGGTCTAATTTACCGCTTAATAATGCAGCACATGCCAAAGCGCCTGCACCTTCGGTAACGACTTTATTACGCTGAATTAAGGCAATCATACTGTTTCTGATTTCGTCTTCACTAACCAGCACGATGTCATCGACTAATTCACGAACGATTTCGTAAGTTAAATTACCCGGGCGGGCGACATCACAACCATCCGCCAGGGTGCCGGTAGTTCGGTGCGTGGTTATTTCTCCGGAGTGGAAAGAAGCCGCCATGCCGTGAACGTTTTCTGACTGCACACCAATAACACGAATGGTCGGGTTAATAGATTTAATTGCCACCGCAATACCGGCAATTAAACCGCCACCGCCAATTGGCACAATGACGTTATCGACATCATAAAGATCTTCCATAATTTCCAGCCCAATGGTTCCCTGACCGGCAATCACTTTCGGATCATCATAAGGTGGAATAAAGATGCGACCTTCCGTTTCGACAATTTCGCTCACTTTGGCGATGGTGTCGTTGAAGTTATCGCCGTGCAGTACCACTTCAGCAGAGTAGTCACACGTTGCCGCAACTTTGGATTTTGGCGCGCCTTTCGGCATTACAACTTTACCATCAATCCCCAACATCGCACAGGAGAGCGAAACCCCTTGCGCGTGGTTCCCTGCTGAACAGGCCACTACACCTTTACGTCTCTCAGCATCAGTTAAGGAGCTTAATTTATTAAATGCGCCACGAATTTTAAATGACCCGGTACGCTGCATGTTTTCAAACTTAAGGAATATTTCACCTTTGCAACGTTCGCTAAAATAGTTAGATCGAGGCATGCCTGTTTTATAAATTCGCCCAGCCAGACGTTGTTTTGCTTCAATAATGTCATCAATAGCAACCGGCAGATCGTATGTAATATGCATTATAAAACCTCTTAGCCTGAATTAAATATGTAGGTAACCGTAACCAGCACCTGCAAAAAGGCAGGTGGATTATTTATGTTTAAATAAAAAAACAAATAACTAACAAGATTCTATTAATTGCTTTCGTCTACACCCATTATAAGATGAATATTCTTTGGCTAATTCCACCAAAACCGATGCTGCTTTTTTAATACGATAATTTTTCGACCATACTGCGGCATATTGCGCTACCGGTAATGTTTCCTCAACCGGAATGGTAATAAATTGATTAGAACCAAAAGGTGAAGTCATATCGCAGGGAATCACGGTTAAGAAATCAGCATTGAGAACAAGATTATAAATTGTCACGACTGAGTCGGTTTTAACAATGTTTTCAATACTGATGCCATTTCTTTGTAACGTGGTGAGTAGTTCGCTGTAGTATCCCATATTCGTTTGCGGCAACACCCACTGTTCGTTTTTCAAAGACTCCAGCGTGGTGGTGCCGGTGGATGTTCGGGACTTACTGGCAACCAGTACGAACTCTGACTCGAACAGCGGCTCGACATGCAAATCCTGAAGCTTCATTTCTGCACTTAACGTACCTATCGCAAAATCCAGACGCCCGTCGCGGATAGCCGGTAAGAACGAGGACAATTGCGCTTCATACATTGAGACCTGCGCTTTCGGGAACACCTCTTTGAATTTGTTGATCATCCCGGACATAAAGGTAAAGCCGATCAGCGATGGAAAACCAAATGAAACCTCCACGACTGCATCAGAGGACATACCGCTAATCTCATTAACCATATTTTTCATTTCGCGGGTAATGGATTCGGAGCGTGAGAGCAACAATTGACCCGCTGGCGTCAGCGTTACACCGGTATTTTTCCGCACCACTAATTCCACGCCAAAATAATCTTCGATATCGTTAATGATTTTACTGACCGCTGGTTGAGTTAACCCTAATTCTTTTGCAGCCGAGCCAATAGAGCCACTTCTAATGACTTCCTGAAAGACTACCAGGTGTTGCGTTTTAGGAAGAAGAATAGTGCTCATAACAACCCGCGTTAATTACCTCATTGACGGTATGAAGTGTATCAAAATGCAATGAATAGGATATGTGCGACCACTCACAAATTAACTTTCATTAGTTTTCCAGGCATATCCTTAAAGGCATATAATCATTTAATATCAATGGGTTAGATAAATAAAATCAACACAAAGGCTGACTTTTATCAAAAAAACAAGGGGGGATAACCATATTTTATGGCGATAACGACACACTTAATTTTTGTTATTAAAAAATGCTCTTAGACGATATTTCAAGCAATTATCGTGTATTTCGCAGACGACTTTTAAGTTAAATTTAATTAGCAAGTTATCAAATTTTATTATAAATAAATCATTTCCACAGATAAATAATGCGGTACATCACATTTTTTTGCGCTATTTGTTGGAGATAGAACATTTATTTTATCAATATTTTAAAATCTCGAATACAGATATTGATCATCTCGAACAATTGATTAACGTCATTCATTGTCTCTTTTGCAGAACGTCATTTTGTGAATGCAATCGTTTTCCATGATTTATTCTTGCATTCCAGTTGCGGAACAGCATTTTGTGTTGAGGATCACAAAACTAATAATTGCCATTCGAAGTAAGCTATCAGAAGAGAGCACAGGGTGACTAAAAAGAGTGTTTATATTGGGCTTCCTTTTGGGTATAGCGTCGTGGGCAGTCATTCATCTTACTGCCTGCTTCAAAAGCAAAAACCCGCCAGTTTTGCACTGGCGGGTTTCTGTTGAAGAGGTGAAACTGACCGATAAGCCGGGTTCTGTCGTGGACAGTCATTCATCTAGGCCAGCAATCGCTCACTGGCTCAAGCAGCCTACCCGGGTTCAGTACGGGCCGTACCTTATGAACCCCTATTTGGCCTTGCTCCGGGTGGAGTTTACCGTGCCACGGACTGTTACCAGCCGCGCGGTGCGCTCTTACCGCACCCTTTCACCCTTACCTGATCCCACTTGCGTGAGCCATCGGCGGTTTGCTCTCTGTTGCACTGGTCGTGGGTTTCCCCCCCAGGCGTTACCTGGCACCCTGCCCTATGGAGCCCGGACTTTCCTCCCCTCCGCCCGTCTCCCCCGAAGAGGACGACGACGAAGCGGCGACTGTCTGGTCAGCTTCGGCGCGAAGTATAGAGGGTTTGCGCGCCCTTGTCACCCCGCGTTACGCATTCCAATCGCCAGCGTCGCGGCGATATTGCGTGAAGCACGGTAAATATTGTCATAAGCCCCACTGAAAGCTTCATTCAGCGTAACAATACTGTTCAACACGCTGAATACAGCATCGATGCCATGCTGATGCACAACGCCGACATCCTTCGTCAGACTACCCGCAATACCAATTACCGGTTTATTGTATTTCTTCGCGACGTTCGCTACGCCAATCGGCACTTTACCGTGAATGCTCTGGCTATCAATGCGGCCTTCTCCGGTGATCACCAACGAGCAATCATAAATATGTTCTTCCAGATTGAGCGCCGTCGTCACAATCTCAATGCCGCTCTTTAGCTCTGCGCCAAGAAACGCCATTAGCGCCGCCCCCATACCGCCTGCAGCCCCTGCACCGGGGACGTATTTCACATCAACATGCAGCGATTTTTTGATGACATCAGCATAGTGAGAGAGATTCTTGTCCAGTTCGATAATCGTATCTTCATTAGCCCCTTTTTGCGGGCCAAAGATACGTGAAGCGCCGTTATCGCCCACCAGTGGATTAGTGACATCGCAGGCGACGCGAATAGCGCAATCTTTTAAACGCGGATCGAGGCCGGAGATATCAATATCATTCAGGGTATTAAGACTGCCGCCGCCAAAACCGATTTCATTACCGTTGACATCGCTTAACTTCGCCCCCAGCGCCTGCATCATCCCCGCACCGCCGTCGTTGGTGGCACTACCGCCGATGCCAATAATAATACTGGTCGCGCCACTCTCCAGCGCCTGCAAAATTAACTCTCCCGTGCCGCGAGAAGTCGTCACCAACGGATCACGCTTTTCCGACGGTACTAACGCCAGCCCACTGGCCGCCGCCATTTCAATAAACGCGGTTTTACCATCGCCAGAGATCCCCCAACTGGCATTCACCTTCTCGCCCAGTGGCCCTGTAACCCAGGCGTGACGTTCGGAACCCTGGGTAGCTGCAATCATCGCTTCCACCGTTCCTTCGCCGCCATCAGCAACCGGAACAGAAACGTACTGTGCATCAGGAAAAATTTCCCGAAATCCTTTTTCTATCGCCTGCGCAACCTCGCTGGCAGATAAACTTTCTTTATAAGAGTCTGGGGCGATTACGATTTTCATACCTGTGCCTGTTACCACATGACGCCGGAGGGCGTTTCTCTTATTCGGCCTGGATTCCAGGCCCGGATTGCAATACGCCATCCGGGCGCGACGTCATTAACGAGTAACTTCGACTTTCGCCAGTTTTTCGTAGTAGCACGCCAGGGCGCTATGATCCGCCGTTCCCAAACCATCGGCACGTAGTGCCTGCATCATCTCCATAACCGCAGCAGTTAGCGGCAATTGCGCACCAACGCCGTGGGAGGTATCCAGCGCATTTGCCAGATCCTTAATATGCAGATCAATACGGAAGCCTGGCTTGAAGTTTCTGTCCATGACCATAGGCGCTTTGGCGTCAAGAACGGTACTGCCCGCCAGTCCACCGCGAATTGCCTGATAAACCAGATCCGGGTTAACGCCCGCCTTGGTTGCCAGCGTTAACGCTTCTGACATCGCGGCAATATTCAGCGCCACAATGACCTGGTTTGCCAGTTTGGTGACGTTACCTGCACCGATTTCCCCGGTATGCACCACGGAACCCGCCATCGCTTTCATCAAATCATAGTATTTGTCGAAAATAGCCTTGTCGCCGCCCACCATCACTGACAGCGTACCGTCGATGGCTTTCGGTTCACCGCCGCTCACCGGGGCGTCCAGCATATCAATACCTTTCGCTTTCAGTGCTTCGCTGATTTCACGGCTTGCCAGCGGAGCGATTGAACTCATATCGATCAATACCGTACCTGGCTTCGCGCCTTCAATGATGCCATTTTCACCCAGCGCCACCTCTTTCACATGAGGGGAGTTTGGCAGCATGGTTATGATGACGTCGCACTGTTCAGCGATAGTTTTAGCCGTAGACGCTGTTTCTGCGCCTGCGGCAATCACTTCAGCAATGGCTTCAGGGTTACGGTCAGCAACCACCAGCGAGTAACCTGCTTTCAGGAGGTTTTTACTCATTGGTTTACCCATAATACCCAGGCCAATAAAACCAACTTTCATAGTCATATCAATCATCTCTCTTGTTGCGGTGGTGGTTATTTTTTAAAGGTATCTGCCAGTTTCTGCGTGGCGGAACGGAATACGCCGAGATCGCTGCCAACGGCCACAAACGTAGCGCCCCATTCCAGATAACGACGCGCATCGGCTTCGACAGGGGCGAGGATGCCGCAGGGTTTGCCGTTGGCTCTGGCGCGATTAAAAATATGTTGAATCGCTTTTTGCACATCCGGATGCGACGCATTGCCGAGATGACCTAATGCCGCTGCCAGATCGCTGGGGCCAACGAAGATACCGTCCACGCCTTCGGTTGCGGCGATAGCATCAACGTTATCAACGCCTTGCTGGCTTTCAATTTGCACCAGAATGGTGATGTTCTTATTCGACTGAGCGAAGTAATCCGCCACGGTGCCAAACATATTGGCGCGGTGAGAAACGGAGACGCCGCGAATACCTTCTGGTGGATAACGGGTAGATGCCACCGCCTGCACCGCTTCTTCTTTCGTTTCCACAAAGGGGATCAGGAAGTTATAAAAACCGATATCCAGCAGACGCTTGATGATCACCGGTTCGTTGGTCGGTACACGCACCACTGGCGCGCTGACGCTCCCCTTCAGAGCCATCAACTGAGGAATGAACGTGGAGATATCGTTTGGCGCATGTTCGCCATCCAGCACCAGCCAGTCAAAGCCAGCTAAACCAAGAACTTCTGTGCTAATTGGGTTAGAAAGTGCTGACCAGCAGCCAATCTGTACCTGTTTCGCTGCCAACGCGGCTTTGAACTTATTTGGGAAAATATCGTTATTCATCGCTTATACCTTTGCTTATTTCTGCAATTCCATACGTTTAATGTCGCCAATCAGGCTTCCTGGTGCAGTATTGAAAGAGGGCAATCTCTTCGATGACAATAAAAATAGGCAGTAAGATTAAAAAGGCACATGCGTTCCTTATTCATCAATCCCACTAATCATGTTTATATTCAGTCGATAGCAAAAAGGTCAGTGCTATTTATTAAATATTCTATTAACGAATATTGGCCACTGCACAATAATAAATCCGTTTTCGACAATGAGTATAATCAGCACAGAAACAATAGGCATTGTGCAAATGCTCATTATGTTTGTCTGATATAAATATTATTTTGAGCATATGCCTATCACGCTGCGTGCCAATGCACATATTTACGCTTTGCCTGCCCCGGTTACCCTGCTATCACGATAATTAGTGATGTTGATCACATACTGACTTTTCATCTCCTGACACTCTTATTCCATCTCGCAGATAAAATTATTTCTGTCATCAGAATCAATCAACATAAATTTATTATTACCAGCGACCGGAGAAAACGGGATAATGGCCAACATCGAAATCAGACAAGAAACGCCGACTGCGTTTTATATAAAAGTTCACAACACAGATAATGTGGCAATTATTGTTAATGATAATGGCCTGAAAGCAGGAACGCGTTTTCCGGATGGGCTGGAATTAATTGAACATATTCCCCAGGGGCATAAAGTCGCATTGCTGGACATTCCGGCTAATGGTGAAATTATTCGTTATGGCGAAGTGATTGGTTACGCCGTGCGCGCGATCCCACGCGGAAGTTGGATCGACGAATCAATGGTAGTACTGCCGGAAGCGCCGCCATTACACACGCTGCCACTGGCAACTAAAGTGCCGGAACCCTTACCGGCGCTTGAAGGTTATACCTTTGAAGGCTATCACAATGCCGATGGCAGCGTGGGAACCAAAAACCTGCTCGGCATCACCACCAGCGTCCACTGTGTGGCGGGCGTGGTGGATTACGTGGTGAAAATCATTGAGCGTGACCTGCTGCCGAAATACCCGAACGTCGATGGCGTGGTGGGGCTGAATCATCTGTACGGTTGTGGCGTGGCGATTAACGCTCCGGCGGCGGTGGTGCCTATTCGTACTATTCACAACATTTCGCTTAACCAAAACTTTGGCGGTGAAGTGATGGTGATTGGTCTGGGTTGCGAGAAATTGCAACCTGAGCGCCTGCTGATCGGCACGGATGATGTACCGGCTATTCCAGTGGAAAGTGCCAGTATTGTCAGCTTGCAGGATGAAAAACATGTCGGTTTTCAGTCAATGGTCGAGGATATTTTGCAAGTTGCCGAGCGCCATCTGCAAAAATTAAATCAACGGCAGCGAGAAACCTGTCCAGCTTCAGAACTGGTTGTCGGTATGCAGTGCGTCGGCAGCGATGCGTTTTCTGGTGTAACGGCAAACCCGGCAGTGGGTTATGCATCTGATTTACTGGTGCGCTGCGGCGCAACGGTGATGTTCTCAGAAGTCACGGAAGTGCGTGACGCCATTCATCTGCTGATGCCGCGCGCTGTTAACGAAGAGGTTGGCAAGCGCCTGCTGGAAGAGATGGAGTGGTACGACAACTATCTCAATATGGGGAAAACCGACCGCAGCGCCAACCCTTCGCCGGGTAACAAAAAAGGCGGTCTGGCAAACGTGGTGGAAAAGGCACTCGGCTCCATTGCTAAATCAGGTAAAAGCGCGATTGTAGAAGTGCTGTCACCCGGTCAGCGTCCGACCAAACGCGGATTAATTTACGCCGCGACGCCAGCCAGCGATTTCGTCTGTGGCACCCAACAGGTGGCTTCAGGGATTACCGTGCAAGTATTTACGACCGGTCGCGGCACACCGTACGATTTGATGGCGGTGCCGGTCATTAAAATGGCGACCCGCACCGAACTGGCGAACCGCTGGTTTGATTTGATGGATATTAATGCGGGCACTATCGCCACCGGCGAAGAGACCATTGAAGAGGTGGGCTGGAAGCTGTTCCACTTTATTCTCGATGTCGCCAGCGGGAAGAAGAAAACCTTCTCGGATCAATGGGGACTGCATAACCAACTGGCGGTGTTTAACCCGGCGCCGGTGACCTGATTTCTTTTGGAACGCGCCTCGCAAAACATGGCCTTAGTGCCATGTTTTTATTGTTTCAAGTCCCGTCATCCATTAATAATGCATTTGCATTACCTTAGTTGAAGATTATAATTTGAGCAGAAAAAAGGCTGTAAAAGGACAGTGAACAATGCCCGCTAATGCTCGCTCTAACGCTGTACTGACCACTGAATCAAAGGTCACGATACGCGGACAAACAACTATCCCCGCGCCAGTGCGTGAGGCCTTAAAACTGAAGCCAGGCCTGGACAGCATTCATTACGAAATCCTGCCTGGTGGGCAAGTATTTATGTGCCGTGTGGGAGATGAACAGGAGGATCATACTATGAATGCATTTTTGCGTTTTCTGGATGCAGATATCCAGAACAACCCGCAAAAAACTCGTCCATTCGAAATTCAACAAGGAAAGAGACTTGTCGCTGGCATGGACGTCAACATTGATGATGAGATTGGCGACGACGAATAATGGATTTTCCACAAAGGGTTAATGGTTGGGCGCTATATGCTCATCCCTGCTTTCAGGAAACCTACGACGCTTTAGTTGCCGAAGTTGAGACATTAAAGGGGAAAGATCCTGAAAATTATCAGAAAAAAGCCGCCACAAAGTTATTGGCAGTAGTACATAAAGTTATTGAGGAGCATATCACGGTCAATCCATCATCACCGGCATTCCGTCATGGCAAGTCGTTAGGCTCAGGGAAAAATAAAGACTGGTCACGGGTAAAATTTGGCGCTGGTCGTTATCGTCTCTTCTTTCGTTACAGCGAAAAAGAGAAAGTCATCATTCTGGGATGGATGAACGATGAAAACACGCTGCGCACCTACGGTAAAAAAACAGATGCCTATACCGTATTCAGCAAAATGTTAAAAAGAGGACATCCTCCTGCCGACTGGGAAACCCTCACCAGAGAGACTGAAGAAACCCATTGATGGTGTTCACAATGCCCGCCGAACGCATCCGTTTTGACCAGCGGGCACCATTTCTCACTCCCCGACCAGAATCACCTCAACCCCAGCCTTTCGCAGTCCTTCCAGACTATCCGCAGGAATGCCTTCATCGACAATGATCATATCGATCCGCTGAGTATCGATGATCTTATGTAAACTGGAGCGGTTGAACTTACTGGAATCGGTGACCACGATGATCCGTTCCGCAACTTCGCACATCCGGCGGTTTAAACGAGCTTCATCTTCATTGTGCGTGCTGACGCCGCGCTCCAGATCGATAGCGTCTACGCCGAGAAACAGCATATCGAAGTGGTAATTTTGCAGCGATTGTTCAGCCTGATCGCCGTAAAAAGATTGCGACTGGCGGCGCAGATGCCCTCCGGTCATCAGCAGTTCCACCCCTTCAGCTTCCAGCAAAGCATTGGCCACGTTCATACCGTTGGTCATCGCAATTACGTCGGTGTGCTTGCGCATCAGACGGGCAATCTCAAAGGTGGTGGTCCCGGAGTCGAGGATCACCCGATGACCTGGCTTAATCAACTCAACGGCAGCTTTCGCAACGCTGCGTTTCATCGCCGTGTTCAGCGCGCTTTTATCTTCCACCGAAGGCTCAACTGACGGCGTCGTGCCATCGCAGATCAACGCGCCACCATACGCACGCACGGCGATCCCCTGTTTTTCCAGAAACGCCAGATCATTGCGGATCGTCACGGTAGAAACGCCAAATAATGCTGACAGATCGTTAACCTGCACACTCCCTTGCTGACGCAGGCGCTGAATGATCTGCTCTCGTCGTTCGCTGGTGCCAGTCACTCGTTTCTCACCTGATGCGTCGGTATTACTCATAGAAAATCCTTTCGTAAAGCTTTCGTTTCATTTCGTTTTTATTATTAATACCGTTCTATTAAGCAAATGCAAGCCCACCTTGCCCGTTGACGCAAGCGACTCCTGTTTCAGAAACTTTCATTATGTTTCTTTTGTGAATCAGATCAGAAAACAATTACCTTTCGTTTTATTTTTACCTCACCATGACGCAGTATCAACTGAAACAAAACGAAAGATCAGCAATGGCAGTTATCTGGCCTGGAGAGGAAAGTGAAATATCTGATAGAAATGGTGAGACAGCACAAAGAGGGCAAAACAAATGGGATTTATGCCGTTTGCTCCGCGCATCCGCTGGTACTGGAAGCCGCCATCCACTACGCCTTCGCAAACCAAACGCCGTTACTGATTGAAGCAACCTCCAATCAGGTGGATCAGTTCGGCGGATATACCGGAATGACGCCCGCCGATTTTCGCGGCTTTGTTTGCCAGCTTGCCGACTCGCTGAATTTCCCGCAAGACGCGTTGATTCTCGGCGGTGACCATCTGGGGCCAAACCGCTGGCAGAATCTGCCTGCCGCTCAGGCGATGGCCAATGCCGATGATTTGATTAAAAGCTACGTCGCGGCGGGGTTCAAAAAAATCCATCTTGATTGCAGTATGTCCTGTCAGGGCGATCCGGTTCCCTTAACCGATGATATCGTGGCTGAACGCGCTGCCCGTCTGGCGAAAGTGGCGGAAGAAACCTGCCGCGAACACTTTGGCGAAGCCGATCTGGTGTATGTCATTGGTACTGAAGTGCCGGTGCCTGGCGGCGCTCATGAAACCTTAAGCGAACTGGCGGTCACCACGCCGGATGCCGCCCGCGCCACGCTGGAAGCTCATCGTCACGCTTTTGAAAAGCAGGGTCTGAATGCCATCTGGCCACGCATCATTGCCCTGGTAGTACAACCCGGCGTCGAATTCGATCACACCAACGTTATTGATTATCAGCCAGCCAAAGCGACCGCCTTAAGCCAGATGGTTGAACACTATGAAACGCTGATTTTCGAAGCTCACTCTACCGATTATCAAACGCCGCAATCGCTGCGCCAGTTGGTAATCGACCACTTTGCCATTCTGAAAGTTGGCCCGGCGCTGACCTTCGCCCTGCGTGAAGCCCTGTTTTCTCTGGCGGCGATTGAAGAAGAGCTGGTGCCAGCGAAAGCCTGTTCCGGTCTGCGTCAGATACTGGAAAACGTGATGCTCGATCGCCCGGAATACTGGCAAAGCCACTACCACGGTGACGGCAACGCACGTCGTCTGGCACGCGGTTACAGCTACTCAGATCGCGTGCGCTACTACTGGCCGGACAGCCAGATTGATAACGCTTTCGCCCATCTGATTCGTAACCTGGCGGATGCCCCAATTCCGCTGCCGCTCATCAGCCAGTATCTGCCGCTGCAATACGTCAAAGTTCGCTCCGGCGAGCTACAACCAACGCCGAGGGCGCTCATTATCAACCATATTCAGGACATCCTGGCGCAGTACCACACAGCCTGTGGAGGCCAATAACCAAAACAAGAGGAACACGCTATGCCAAATATTGTTTTAAGCCGGATTGATGAACGCTTGATTCACGGTCAGGTCGGCGTTCAGTGGGTCGGATTTGCGGGGGCAAATCTGGTTCTGGTAGCCAATGATGAGGTTGCTGAAGATCCGGTACAACAAAACCTGATGGAAATGGTACTGGCAGAAGGGATCGCCGTGCGTTTCTGGTCGTTGCAAAAAGTGATCGACAATATCCATCGCGCCGCTGACCGGCAGAAAATCCTGCTGGTTTGCAAAACACCAGCCGATTTCCTGACGCTGGTAAAAGGTGGTGTCCCGGTGAGTCGCATTAACGTTGGCAATATGCATTACACCAATGGCAAGCAGCAAATCACCAAAACGGTTTCTGTAGATGCGGGTGATATCGCGGCGTTTAACGATCTGAAAACCGCCAGAGTGGAATGCTTCGTTCAGGGCGTCCCGACAGAACCTGCTGTGGAGCTCTTTAAATTACTTTGAGGGATTCATTATGGAAATCAGTCTGTTGCAGGCGTTCGTGTTGGGCATTCTAGCCTTTATCGCTGGCCTGGATATGTTTAACGGCTTAACCCATATACATCGCCCGGTGGTTCTTGGACCGTTGGTTGGGCTGGTACTTGGCGATCTACATACCGGTATTTTAACCGGCGGTACGCTGGAACTGGTATGGATGGGGCTGGCTCCGCTGGCAGGCGCACAGCCGCCTAACGTAATTATTGGTACTATCGTCGGTACGGCATTTGCCATTACCACCGGTGTGAAACCCGATGTCGCGGTCGGCGTCGCCGTGCCTTTCGCCGTCGCGGTACAGATGGGGATTACCTTCCTGTTCTCGGTGATGTCTGGCGTGATGTCCCGCTGCGACAGGATGGCGGAAAATGCCGATACACGCGGCATTGAGCGCGTGAACTATCTGGCGCTGCTGGCGCTCGGCATCTTCTATTTTCTCTGCGCTTTCCTGCCGATTTACTTCGGTGCGGAACATGCCAAAACCATCATTGATGTCCTGCCGCAACGCTTAATCGACGGCCTCGGTGTCGCAGGCGGCATCATGCCAGCAATCGGTTTTGCCGTGCTGCTGAAAATCATGATGAAAAACGTCTACATCCCCTACTTCATCCTGGGCTTTGTTGCCGCCGCCTGGCTCAAGTTACCGGTGCTGGCTATTGCTGCTGCCGCGCTGGCGATGGCGCTGATCGACCTGCTGCGTAAATCTCCTGAACCGATTCAACCTGCGGCACAGAAAGAGGAATTTGAAGATGGCATCTAATCAAACGACCCTGCCGAACGTCAGTGAAAACGAAGAAGCACTGCTGACTGGCGTCAATGAAAACGTATATGAAGATCAAAGCATTGGCGCGGAGTTAACGAAAAAAGATATCAATCGCGTCGCATGGCGTTCCATGCTGTTACAGGCTTCTTTCAACTACGAACGTATGCAGGCTTCCGGCTGGTTGTACGGTCTGCTGCCTGCACTGAAAAAGATCCATACCAATAAACGCGACCTGGCGCGCGCCATGAAAGGCCATATGGGCTTTTTCAATACTCACCCGTTTCTGGTGACGTTTGTGATCGGCATTATCCTTGCGATGGAGCGTTCTAAGCAGGACGTTAACAGTATTCAGAGCACCAAAATTGCTGTCGGTGCACCGCTCGGCGGGATTGGCGACGCGATGTTCTGGCTGACGCTGCTGCCAATTTGCGGCGGGATTGGTGCCAGTCTGGCGTTGCAAGGCTCTATTCTCGGCGCCGTGGTATTTATCGTGTTATTCAACGTGGTGCATCTCGGTCTGCGTTTTGGTCTTGCGCATTACGCTTATCGAATGGGCGTGGCGGCGATCCCGCTAATTAAAGCGAATACCAAAAAAGTCGGTCATGCGGCGTCTATCGTCGGGATGACGGTGATCGGCGCGCTGGTAGCAACCTATGTCCGATTAAGCACCACACTGGAAATCACGGCAGGCGACGCAGTGGTTAAGCTACAGACTGACGTTATCGACAAACTGATGCCTGCCTTCTTACCGCTGGTCTATACCCTGACCATGTTCTGGCTGGTACGTCGCGGCTGGAGTCCGCTGCGCCTGATTGCAATCACTGTGGTTCTCGGCATCGTCGGTAAATTCTGTCATTTCCTTTAAATACAATGAGGTATTAGATGTTAAGTATTATTTTGACAGGGCATGGCGGATTTGCCAGCGGCATGGAAAAAGCAATGAAGCAAATCCTCGGTGAGCAATCACAATTTATCGCCATTGATTTTCCGGAAAGCTCAAGCACCGCGCTGCTTACATCGCAGCTTGAAGAAGCCATCGCCCAACTGGATTGTGAAGACGGCATTGTTTTTCTGACGGATTTGCTGGGCGGCACACCGTTTCGCGTAGCTTCAACGCTGGCGATGCAAAAACCGGGCTGTGAAGTGATCACCGGCACCAATTTGCAACTATTACTGGAAATGGTGCTGGAGCGCGAAGGGTTAAGCGGAGAAGAATTCCGTGTGCAGGCGCTGGAGTGCGGACACCGTGGGCTGACCAGTCTGGTGGACGAGTTAGGCCGCTGCCATAAAGAATGTCCGGTCGAGGAAGGAATATGAGGTAAGCGCCCCGCCGCTATTGGTAAAAGAGTGTGAGTGGCGTTTTACACTTTCGTTTCTTTATCTGGCTTTCACTTCCCTCACAAGGCCTTTTTCTTTTGTTTTGACTTTTGCACCGGTGTCGGATGCGACGCTGACGCGTCTTATCCGACCTACGGTTGGTGACAGCCAGGCTGGATAAAGCGTTTACGCCGCATCCGGCAATCGGTGCAAATATCCCCCCATCAAACAATCCCTTTATCTTCCCTTGTCTTTTCTTTCAACGATCACAAATTTCGTTTTATTTCCTTTCTCTTCATTGAACTTTCAGTTTCTTTTCTATAAATTTTAATCAACGAAAGATATCACCAAGTGAAATGAAACGAAAGGTAAGCGAAAGCTATAACGCCCGACGTCAAGTTCATCAAACTAAGGATTGAGTTATGCCAGAAAATTACCCCCCTGCCACCACCGGTACATGGACTGAAGAAGAGATCCGCCATCAGCCTCGCGCGTGGCTTCGTTCGCTCGCCAACATTGACGCGCTACGTTCCGCGCTCAATAACTTTCTTGAACCGTTACTGCGCAAAGAGAACCTGCGGGTAATCCTGACCGGTGCCGGAACCTCGGCATTTATCGGTGACATCATCGCGCCGTGGCTCGCCAGCCATACCGGCAAAAACTTCAGCGCCGTACCGACCACCGATCTGGTTACCAATCCGATGGACTACCTGAATCCAGCGCATCCGCTGCTGCTGATCTCCTTCGGTCGATCCGGCAATAGCCCGGAAAGCGTCGCCGCCGTGGAACTGGCAAATCAATTTGTACCGGAGTGCTATCACCTGCCGATCACCTGCAATGAAGCGGGCGATCTCTATCAAAACGCGCTCAACAGCGATAACGCGTTTGCCCTGCTGATGCCCGCAGAAACGCACGATCGCGGCTTTGCGATGACCAGCAGTATTACCACCATGATGGCCAGCTGCCTCGCGGTTTTCGCGCCTGAGACAATCAACAGCCAGACCTTCCGTGACGTGGCGGATCGTTGCCAGGCGATCCTGACCTCGCTCGGCGATTTCAGCGAAGGCGTGTTTGGTTACGCGCCGTGGAAACGGATCGTTTATCTCGGCAGCGGTGGCTTACAGGGCGCGGCACGTGAGTCGGCGCTGAAAGTGCTGGAACTGACGGCGGGTAAACTGGCGGCTTTTTATGATTCCCCGACCGGATTCCGTCATGGCCCGAAATCGCTGGTCGATGATGAAACGCTGGTCGTGGTGTTTGTCTCCAGCCACCCCTACACCCGTCAGTATGATCTTGATCTGCTGGCAGAACTCCGCCGCGACAACCAGGCAATGCGCGTGATCGCCATCGCCGCTGAAAGCAACGACATTGTTGCCGCCGGCCCGCATATCATCCTGCCGCCATCCCGTCACTTTATCGACGTTGAGCAGGCATTTTGCTTCCTGATGTACGCCCAGACGTTTGCACTGATGCAGTCGCTGCATATGGGCAATACGCCGGATTCCCCATCAGCCAGTGGCACCGTAAACCGCGTGGTGCAAGGCGTAATTATTCATCCGTGGCAGGAATAAGAGGATCGCATTATGAGCATTATCTCTACCAAATATCTGTTACAAGACGCCCAGGCCAATGGCTACGCGGTGCCTGCGTTTAACATCCATAACGCCGAGACGATCCAGGCGATCCTCGAAGTGTGCAGTGAAATGCGATCGCCGGTGATCCTCGCCGGGACGCCAGGGACTTTTAAACATATCGCGCTGGAAGAGATCTACGCCCTGTGTAGCGCCTATTCCACAACCTACAACATGCCGCTTGTGCTGCATCTCGACCACCACGAATCGCTCGATGATATTCGCCGTAAAGTCCACGCTGGCGTGCGCAGCGCGATGATCGATGGCAGTCACTTCCCGTTTGCTGAAAACGTAAAACTGGTGAAATCGGTCGTCGACTTCTGCCACTCGCAGGATTGCAGCGTGGAAGCGGAACTGGGCCGTCTGGGAGGCGTGGAAGATGATATAAGTGTTGACGCCGAAAGCGCGTTCCTCACCGACCCACAAGAAGCCAGACGTTTTGTCGAACTGACTGGCGTCGACAGCCTGGCTGTGGCGATTGGTACGGCGCATGGCCTGTACAGGAAAATACCGAAAATTGATTTTCAGCGGCTGGCGGAAATTCGTGAAATGGTAGACATCCCTCTGGTACTGCATGGCGCCAGCGATGTCCCGGATGAATTTGTTCGCTGGACTATTAAACTGGGTGTGACGAAAGTTAATGTCGCCACGGAATTGAAAATTGCCTTCGCCGGCGCGGTTAAAGCCTGGTTTGCGGAAAACCCGCAGGGTAATGATCCTCGCTATTATATGCGCGTCGGCATGGATGCAATGAAAGACGTTGTAAGGAATAAAATTAATGTCTGTGGTTCGGCGAATCGAATTTCAGCATAACCATTAAATTTATACGATTTATTAATAAGTACTGCTCGACTAATATCGGGTAGTGCCTTAATGGCAAAGGAAATGAGTAAACCTTAATAAATACATCAGTACAATATCGCAACAATAATATATTTAAAAAGATTATATTATTCAAATTTATGGTGAGGATTATACAATGAGCAGTCCAAATATTCTCTTAACCCGTATCGATAACCGTCTGGTTCATGGCCAGGTTGGCGTGACCTGGACATCCACCATCGGTGCAAATCTGCTGGTAGTCGTGGATGATGTTGTCGCTAACGATGATATCCAACAGAAACTGATGGGTATTACTGCGGAAACCTACGGCTTTGGTATCCGTTTCTTTACTGTCGAAAAAACCATTAATGTCATCGGCAAAGCTGCACCACATCAGAAGATTTTTCTGATTTGCCGTACGCCGAAAACGGTACGTAAATTAGTAGAAGGTGGCATTGAGCTGAAAGATGTCAACGTCGGCAATATGCATTTCTCGGAAGGGAAAAAGCAAATAAGTAGTAAAGTTTATGTCGATGACCAGGATCTCACGGACTTACGCTTTATTAAACAACGCGGCGTGAATGTTTTTATTCAGGACGTCCCGGGCGATCAAAAAGAACAAATCCCTGACTAAATCTAACATCGCCTTAATACTGGTTTGAGGTAATAAAAATGCATGAAATAACCCTACTTCAGGGATTATCCCTGGCGGCATTAGTTTTCGTTCTGGGGATTGATTTTTGGCTGGAAGCCTTATTTTTATTCCGCCCGATAATCGTTTGTACCCTTACAGGTGCTATTCTCGGTGATATTCAGACTGGCTTAATTACCGGTGGCTTGACAGAGCTGGCTTTCGCCGGATTAACCCCTGCCGGGGGTGTTCAGCCGCCCAACCCAATTATGGCGGGTCTGATGACCACCGTCATTGCGTGGTCTACGGGCGTCGATGCCAAAACGGCAATTGGTCTTGGCCTGCCGTTTAGTTTGTTAATGCAATACGTCATTCTGTTCTTCTATTCCGCTTTCTCATTATTTATGACCAAAGCCGATAAATGCGCGAAAGAGGCGGATACAGCAGCGTTTTCCCGACTTAACTGGACAACGATGCTGATTGTTGCCTTTTCGTATGCGGTGATTGCTTTCCTCTGTACTTACCTGGCGCAGGGTGCGATGCAGGCGCTGGTAAAAGCAATGCCCGCCTGGTTGACCCACGGCTTTGAAGTGGCTGGCGGCATTCTGCCTGCCGTTGGTTTTGGCCTGCTGCTGCGCGTGATGTTCAAAGCGCAATATATTCCTTACCTGATCGCCGGTTTCCTGTTTGTTTGCTACATCCAGGTCAGCAACCTGTTGCCGGTTGCCGTACTGGGCGCAGGCTTTGCGGTGTATGAGTTTTTCAATGCGAAATCCCGGCAGCAAGCGCAACCGCAGCCCGTTGCCAGTAAAAATGAAGAAGAGGACTACAGCAATGGGATCTGAAATCAGTAAAAAAGATATCACCCGCCTGGGCTTTCGTTCGTCGCTGCTGCAAGCGAGCTTTAACTACGAAAGGATGCAGGCAGGCGGTTTTACCTGGGCAATGTTGCAGATCCTGAAAAAGATTTATAAGGACGACAAACCGGGCTTAAGCGCGGCAATGAAAGATAACCTCGAATTTATTAATACCCACCCAAATCTGGTCGGATTCCTGATGGGGTTATTAATTTCGATGGAAGAGAAAGGGGAAAACCGCGACACCATTAAAGGTCTGAAAGTGGCGCTGTTTGGCCCAATCGCGGGAATTGGCGATGCGATTTTCTGGTTTACCTTGTTGCCGATTATGGCGGGGATTTGCTCATCATTCGCCAGCCAGGGAAACCTGCTGGGGCCGATTCTGTTTTTCGCCGTTTACCTGCTTATCTTTTTCCTGCGCGTCGGTTGGACCCACGTCGGTTATTCGGTCGGCGTGAAGGCGATCGATAAAGTACGAGAGAACTCGCAAATGATCGCCCGTTCGGCAACCATCCTCGGAATCACGGTAATCGGCGGGCTGATTGCCTCGTATGTGCATATTAACGTGGTGACGTCGTTTGCTATCGACAGTAGCCACAGCGTCGCACTGCAACAGGATTTCTTCGATAAAGTCTTCCCGAATATTTTACCGATGGCCTATACCCTGCTGATGTATTACTTCCTGCGGGTGAAAAAAGCGCATCCGGTGCTGTTAATCGGCGTGACGTTTGTGCTCTCAATTGTTTGTTCCGCATTCGGCATTTTGTAAATGGAACGAGGCACTGCGTCTGACGCAGCCTCAGATTGTTGACAAAGTGCGCTTTGTCCATGCCGGATGCGGCGTGAACGCCTTATCCGGCCTACAAAATCATGCAAATTCAATATATTGCAGAAACAATGTAGGACTGATAAGCGTAGCGCATCAGGCAATTTGGCGTTTGTCATCGGTCTCCGTATCACACCTGGTGGTGCCTCTCTACACAAGGAATTTCTCCTCATGCAAACCTTACAGCAAGTTGAAAACTATACGGTGTTAAGTGAACGCGCCAGCGAATATTTATTGGACGTGATCCGTAGCAAACCAAATGCCGTGATTTGCCTGGCGACCGGAGCGACGCCATTACTGACGTATCATTATCTGGTAGAAAAAATCCACCAGCAGCACGTTGATGTCAGCCAACTGACCTTCGTGAAGCTCGACGAATGGGTGGATCTGCCATTAACCGTACCCGGCACCTGCGAAACTTTCCTTCAGCAGCATATCGTGCAGCCGCTGGGGTTACGTGAAGACCAGCTCATCAGCTTTCGCTCCGAAGAGATAAACGAGACAGAGTGCGAGCGGGTAACGAATCTGATTGCGCGCAAAGGCGGTCTCGATTTGTGCGTTCTCGGACTAGGGAAAAACGGTCATCTTGGGCTGAACGAACCAGGAGAAAGCCTGCAACCGGCCTGCCATATCAGCCAACTTGACGCGAAAACCCAGCAACATGAGATGTTAAAAACCGCTGGTCGTCCCGTGACTCGCGGGATCACCTTAGGCTTGAAGGATATTCTCAATGCCCGCGAAGTTTTGTTACTAGTGACTGGCGAAGGAAAGCAGGATGCGACAGAACGTTTTCTCACGGCTAAAGTCTCCACCACTATCCCGGCTTCGTTTTTATGGCTGCATAACCACTTCACATGCGTAATTGATGAGATGTGTCGCCGTTAACTCACCAAGTACAGGCATCGCAGCTCTGTTCCTGCTGCAATGCCTGTAATCACTCCCCTTGCAGCTCCAGCGCATACCTATACAACGCGTTTTTCTTCACGCCGTGAATTTCTGCTGCCAGCGCCGCCGCTTTTTTCAGCGGCAGTTCTGCCTGTAGCAGCGCCAGCGTGCGCAGTGCATCGGCGGGTAAGTCTTCTTCCTGCGCTTTATGTCCTTCGACAATCAGTACCATCTCACCTTTGCGACGGTTTTCATCTTCTTTTACCCACGCCAACAGCTCGCCAACGGGCGCGCCGTGAATGGTTTCCCAGGTTTTGGTCAGTTCTCGCGCCAGCACCACGTAGCGGGACTCCCCCAGCACCGCGACGATATCTTCCAGGCCATCTAACAGACGGTGGGTCGATTCATAAAAAATCAGCGTGCGCGGTTCCGCTTCAATCGCTTTTAGCGCATCACGGCGACCTTTCGATTTGGCGGGCAGAAAGCCTTCATAACAAAAGCGATCGGATGGTAAACCAGCGGCGCTTAATGCAGTGATAGCAGCACACGGTCCCGGTAGCGGCACCACGCGAATCCCCGCTTCACGGCAGGTACGCACCAGATGGTAGCCAGGGTCGTTAATCAGCGGCGTTCCGGCATCAGAAACCAGCGCAATGTTTTGTCCCTCTTGCAGCTTCGCCAGCAGCGTTTCGGCTTTCTGTTGTTCGTTATGGTCGTGCAAGGCGAACAGTCGGGCGTTTATCCCAAAATGTTGCAGCAGCAAACCGGTATGACGCGTATCCTCGGCGGCAATCAGATCAACGGCCTGTAATACCTCCAGCGCACGCTGGGTGATATCCGCCAGATTGCCGATTGGCGTCGGTACAATGTAGAGCTGACCTTGAGAATTATCCGCCGATTGGTGTTGTTTCATTGTGTCGTCCGTATTGCCGATTTAATATTGAGAATTGCGTAAAAAAAATATCACTGGATACATTATGGTACCCTCAACATTTTCTCGTTTGAAAGCCGCGCGTTGTCTGCCTGTTGTTCTGGCAGCCCTGATTTTCGCCGGTTGTGGCACCCATACACCCGATCAGTCCACTGCCTATATGCAGGGCACGGCGCAGGCCGATTCTGCCTTTTATCTTCAGCAGATGCAGCAAAGCTCTGATGATACCAGGATCAACTGGCAATTACTCGCCATTCGTGCACTGGTGAAAGAAGGTAAAACCGGGCAGGCGGTTGAACTGTTTAACCAGCTGCCGCAAGAACTGAACGATATCCAGCGTCGCGAAAAATCTCTGCTGGCGGTAGAAATTAAGCTGACACAAAAAGATTTTGCTGGCGCGCAGACCTTGCTGGCTAAAATTACTCCGGCAGATTTAGAGCAGAACCAGCAGGCGCGTTACTGGCAGGCAAAAATCGATGCCAGTCAGGGACGTCCTTCCATTGATTTATTGCGCGCATTAATTGCTCAGGAACCGTTACTCGGTGCGCAAGAAAAACAGCAGAATATCGATGCCACCTGGCAGGCGCTCTCCGCCATGACCCAGCAGCAGGCGAATACGCTGGTGATCAACGCCGACGAAAACATCCTACAAGGCTGGCTGGATCTGCAACGCATCTGGTTTGATAACCGCAATGACCCCGACATGATGAAAGCCGGGATCGCCGACTGGCAGAAACGTTACCCGAACAATCCGGGCGCGAAAATGCTGCCAACGCAGTTGGTAAATGTAAAAGCGTTTAAACCTGCGTCAACCAACAAAATCGCCCTGCTGTTGCCGTTGAATGGTCAGGCCGCAGTGTTTGGCCGCACTATTCAGCAAGGCTTTGAAGCGGCGAAAAATATCGGCACTCAGCCAGTAGCGGCTCAGGTAGCAGCCGCGCCTGCCGCTGACGTAGCAGAACAACCCCAGCCGCAAACCGTAGACGGCGTTGCCAGCCCGGCACAAGCGTCTGTTAGCGATCTGACAGGTGAAGAAACCGCCGCACAGCCGGTGCCTGTAAGCGCCCCTCCGGCAAGCACCGCAGCGGTAAGCTCTCCGGCGAATCCATCCGCAGAACTGAAAATCTACGATACCTCATCACAACCACTTAGCCAGATCCTCAACCAGGTTCAGCAGGATGGCGCGAGTATTGTAGTCGGTCCACTGCTAAAAAATAACGTTGAAGAGTTGCTGAAGAGCAACACCCCGCTGAACGTGCTGGCACTCAATCAGCCGGAAAATATCGAAAACCGCGCCAATATCTGTTACTTCGCGCTATCGCCAGAAGATGAAGCGCGCGATGCAGCGCGTCATATTCGTGATCAGGGTAAACAAGCACCGCTGGTACTGATCCCACGCAGTTCATTGGGCGATCGCGTAGCTAATGCGTTTGCGCAAGAGTGGCAGAAACTCGGCGGCGGCACCGTTTTGCAACAAAAATTTGGTTCCACCAGCGAATTACACGCGGGTGTTAACGGCCGTTCAGGTATCGCTTTAACAGGTAGCCCGATTACACCCAGAGCGACAACCGACTCCGGCATGACGACCAACAATCCAACCCTGCAAACCACGCCGACCGGAGACCAGTTCATCGATAATGGCGGTCGTGTCGATGCGGTGTACATTGTGGCAACGCCAGCCGAAATCGCCTTCATCAAACCGATGATCGCCATGCGTAACGGCAGTCACAGCGGTGCAACGTTGTACGCCAGCTCCCGCAGCGCAGGAGGCTCTGCTGGCCCGGATTTCCGACTGGAGATGGAAGGCTTGCAGTACAGCGAAATCCCGATGCTGGCAGGCGGTAATCTGCCGTTAATGCAGCAGGCGCTCAGTGCGGTAAATAATGATTATTCGTTGGCGCGCATGTATGCGATGGGCGTCGATGCCTGGTCACTGGCGAATCATTTCTCGCAAATGCGCCAGGTTCAGGGTTTTGAAATCAACGGTAATACCGGAAGTCTGACGGCTAACCCGGATTGCGTGATTAACAGGAAGTTATCATGGCTACGGTACCAACAAGGTCAGGTAGTCCCCGCCAGTTAACCACTAAACAGACCGGCGATGCGTGGGAAGCACAAGCGCGTCGCTGGCTGGAAGGCAAAGGACTGCGCTTCGTCGCCGCTAACGTGAACGAGCGTGGCGGCGAGATTGATCTGATAATGCATGAAGGCCAGACCACCGTTTTTGTCGAGGTGCGTTACCGCCGTTCTGCACTTTATGGCGGCGCGGCAGCCAGTGTGACCCGCAGCAAACAACACAAATTATTACAGACTGCCCGCTTGTGGCTCGCGCGTCATAATGGGAGTTTTGATACTGTGGATTGCCGGTTCGATGTGGTAGCCTTCACCGGGAATGAGGTTGAGTGGATTAAGGACGCCTTTAATGACCACTCATAATTAAGGTTTAAGGATTAGCGTGCAAGAAAGAATCAAAGCTTGCTTCACTGAAAGCATTCAAACTCAAATTGCAGCGGCAGAGGCGCTTCCGGATGCCATCTCCCGTGCAGCCATGACGCTGGTTCAGTCTCTGCTCAATGGCAACAAAATCCTCTGTTGTGGTAATGGAACTTCCGCTGCCAATGCACAGCATTTTGCTGCCAGCATGATCAACCGTTTCGAAACGGAACGACCCAGCCTACCTGCCATTGCACTAAATACTGATAATGTTGTCTTAACGGCGATTGCCAACGATCGCTTACATGATGAAGTGTATGCAAAACAGGTGCGGGCGCTGGGACATGCGGGAGATGTGTTATTAGCCATTTCTACCCGTGGCAACAGCCGCGATATCGTAAAAGCAGTTGAAGCCGCCGTGACACGTGATATGACCATTGTGGCATTGACCGGCTATGACGGCGGCGAACTTGCCGGTTTGTTAGGGCCACAGGACGTGGAGATCCGCATTCCTTCGCATCGTAGTGCTCGCATTCAGGAAATGCATATGCTGACGGTAAATTGCCTGTGCGATCTGATCGATAACACGCTTTTCCCTCACCAGGATGATTAAGGAGAATACATGAAGGCATTATCGCCAATCGCAGTCCTTATTTCCGCGCTGCTGTTGCAAGGTTGTGTTGCCGCTGCCGTAGTAGGTACTGCCGCTGTGGGTACTAAAGCGGCGACCGATCCCCGCAGTGTCGGCACCCAGGTGGACGATGGTACTCTGGAAGTGCGCGTGAACAGCGCATTGTCAAAAGACGAACAGATTAAGAAAGAAGCACGCATTAATGTAACGGCCTATCAGGGCAAAGTGCTGCTGGTTGGGCAGTCTCCAAATGCTGAACTTTCGGCTCGCGCCAAACAGATTGCTATGGGCGTAGACGGTGCCAACGAAGTGTATAACGAGATTCGTCAGGGGCAGCCGATTGGTCTGGGCGAAGCGTCTAACGATACGTGGATTACCACCAAAGTGCGTTCGCAACTGTTAACCAGCGACCTGGTGAAATCGTCCAACGTGAAAGTGACCACCGAAAACGGCGAAGTGTTCCTGATGGGGCTGGTGACTGAACGTGAAGCGAAAGCGGCGGCAGATATTGCCAGCCGGGTAAGCGGCGTGAAGCGGGTGACCACGGCGTTTACGTTTATTAAATAACAATGTTTTGTAATGCCTGATGCGACACTTGCGGCGTCTTATCAGGCCTACAACAACACAAACCGTAGGTCGGATAAGGCGTTTACGCCGCATCCGACTGCCGTTGCCTGATGCGACGCTTGCCGCGTCTTATCAGGCCTACAACGACGCAAACCGTAGGTCGGATAAGGCGTTTACGCCGCATCCGACATGTTTCAGGCCAACAGCGCCAGCCCGCCAACAATCACACCAGACACCGCCACCATCGCCCCGGTCAGCCATAAGGCTTTCGCCGGAAACGCTTTACGCAACATAATCAGTGACGGCAAACTCACCGCCGGGAGCGTCATCAACAATGCCAGCGCCGGAGCGGTTCCCATACCTGCCAGCATCATCGTTTGCACAATCGGAATTTCTGCCGCCGTGGGAATGACAAACAAGCATCCTGCTACCGCCATCGCCACCACCCACATCAGGCTGTTATCTACAGCACCATCGGCATGAGGGAATAACCAGACGCGAGCGGCACCCAACGCCAGTACTGCAAGGATATAAACCGGGATCGTACTCCAGAACAGCGTCCACAGCGCCCTGCCCCAGCGGCTAAAAAATCCGCCCTGCGCTTCCGGCATGTCAATTTCGACCGGTGCCTGCGTTTGCGGTGTCTCACGCACCCATTTTTGCACCAGTGTCGCAATCAACAACACCATCACCAGCCCCGCAACCAGACGAATCGCCACAAAGCCCCAGCCGAGAACAAACCCCATAAACACCAGCGTCGCCGGGTTTAACAACGGATTCCCCATCCAGAATGCCAGCGCACCGCCCATCGACACTTGCTGGCGACGCATTCCCGCCGCGACCGGAGCCGCACAGCAGGTACACATCATGCCCGGCAGCGAAAACAGCGTTCCCAGCAGCGTGCCGCGAAAGCGGGATTGCCCCAGCGTGCGTAGCAGCCAGTCACGTGGAATCAGCACCTGAATCAACGACCCAAGCATCACCCCCAGCACCGCCGCTTTCCATACCGCGAGGAAATAGATCATCGCGTAATCCCACGCTGCCTGCCACGGATTGGCATCCGCCTGCGCGAGTATTGATTTACCGATACTGTGGGTTTCGGCGGCGGTAAACGCTTTGCCGTAGTAGGGTTGCCATTTCACATACCAAAGTCCGGCAATGACAACGAGAAAGAAAAACGCGGGTTTCCACCACTGAATGGGCGTTGCCGCCTGAGATGAAGACTGACCAGTCATAGCATTCCCCAGGAATAAGTTATGATAATTGAGCGCGTGAATATTACGCTCACTATCAATCCTTGGGAATAATTATTCAGCTCTTTTGCGTAGTTCTGAAGAGCTTAAAATAGTCACCCCTTCATGTTCAGGCCGCATGGCTTCTGCCAGCATGACCCGCGCCACATCCCGTGCATCAATGGATTTCCAGTTGCCAGGCAGCAAACGAAACAGCGGCGCAAAAAGCGTTTCGTTCATCCGCTGTTTGCTACGATCGCCCAGCAACATCGACGGACGCGCAATGGTCAGTTTCGGCCAGTTCTGGGCAATTAGCGCTTCTTCCATCTCCCCTTTGACGCGGTTATAGAAAAACGGCGAATGCGCGTTTGCGCCCATCGCACTAACCACCAGCATATGCTGTGCACCCAGCCGCCGTCCGGTTAACGCGGTGTCCACGACCAGCGTGTAATCGGCATGAATAAACGCTTCTTTGCTACCCGCCTCCCGCCGCGTGGTGCCAAGACAACAAAACACAATATCTATCGGATCGGTGACCTGCGCCAGCGCGTCGGTCAGTTGTGGATCATGGGGATTGAATACGCCTGGCATATCGCCCAACGGGCGTCGCGTCGGCGCAGTAATGGCGTTTACTTTCGGTTCGTTAATCAACATCCGCAGTAGATGACCGCCCACCAGCCCCGTTGCGCCTGTAATCAGTACCTGACTCATCTTCGCTCCTTTACAGAATTGTCCGCCTTGCACTCCCCGGTACATGCACCAGGCTTAATAGTCTACGAGGTAATTATCCCCGATTGTGGGAAATTCGCCTCATTCAATGCAACAACGCGGAGGAAGCATGAGTAAAAAGATTGCAGTTTTAATCACTGATGAATTTGAGGATTCAGAATTTACTTCACCCGCAGATGCATTTCGTAAAGCCGGACACGAAGTTGTCACCATTGAAAAGCAAGCGGGTAAAACGGTGAAAGGAAAAAAAGGGGAAGCCAGCATGACTATCGATAAATCCATCGATGAAGTGACGCCAGCAGAGTTTGATGCCCTGCTGCTTCCTGGTGGTCATTCACCGGATTATCTGCGTGGTGATAATCGTTTTGTCACCTTCACGCGAGATTTTGTGAATAGCGGTAAACCGGTCTTCGCTATCTGCCACGGCCCGCAACTGCTGATTAGCGCCGATGTGATTCGCGGTCGTAAGCTGACCGCCGTTAAACCGATTATTATTGATGTTAAAAACGCAGGCGCGGAATTTTACGATCAGGAAGTGGTGGTCGATAAAGATCAGCTGGTTACCAGCCGGACGCCGGACGATCTGCCAGCGTTTAACCGCGAGGCGTTACGCCTGCTCGGTGCCTGAGTCACGTAACCAAATTATTTTTTTACCAAAGCCCAGCGTGTTGTCGGTGAATTTGATTTCATCGAGCCGGATTTCCCAAACCGGTGCCAACAGCATTCTGGCAACCGGAAAGCGGCGATTGTACGCCTGACGCGCAAG
Organism: Escherichia sp. MR; assembly: GCF_005280595.1. Taxonomy (NCBI): domain Bacteria; kingdom Pseudomonadati; phylum Pseudomonadota; class Gammaproteobacteria; order Enterobacterales; family Enterobacteriaceae; genus Escherichia; species Escherichia sp. MR. The sequence goes on from NZ_SZVK01000002.1 coordinate 89,875, forward strand.
GTCGCTTTCCTCACCTTCCAGTTTGCGGATCTCACCTTTAAATTGCACGCCACGAATTAACGCTACTGTTTTCGGCTGACCGTTTACCGTTCCGGCAACAGCCGCCTGCGATCCGCTCATCTGCGCGTGACGCGTTTTTTCTTCCGTCAAAATGTAGAAGGCGACTTTCTGTGCATCAAAAAGATAAAAGGCATTGGCGCACCACAGTTCCCCTTCCTGCTGCACACACCAGGTGACAACATGTTGTTTTGCCAGCCAACGGCTGATGGCGGTGAGTGTTTCCATTGCTGTTCTCTTTTATACTGTTGGCCTGACCTTAACATGTGACACAAACGATGACACCCTGGTATCTCTATTTGATTCGTACCGCCGATAATAAGCTTTATACCGGGATTACCACGGATGTCGAACGTCGCTATCAGCAACACCAGAGCGGTAAAGGGGCGAAAGCACTGCGTGGGAAAGGTGAACTGACGCTGGCGTTTTCCGCACCAGTTGGCGACCGTTCGCTGGCGCTACGGGCGGAATATCGCGTTAAGCAACTAACCAAACGGCAGAAAGAGCGTCTGGTAGCGGAAGGCGCAGGGTTTGCAGAGCTGTTGAGCAGTCTGCAAACCCCGGAGATTAAAAGCGATTGAAATGATCGTGGTATTCAACCAGACCAGTTACGCCATTCAGCGCGTCATCCGCTAAACGATGTACCTGGAAGGCGCTTTCAGTGCCCGGCCAGCGGCAACGCAGATCGTGATGTGCAGCCAGCTCAAAGCCGAAACGACTGTACAGCGCCGGATCGCCCAGCGTCACCACTGCGGCATAGCCGAACTCATTAAGCGAATCGAGTCCTTCATAAACCAGTTGGCGTGCCAGCCCCTGCCCACGGTATTTTTCATCAACCGCCAACGGTGCCATGCCGACCCATTGCAGATCTTCTCCCTGCACATCAACCGGACTAAATGCCACATAGCCAATGACCTGACCTTCGTCATCTGTCGCCACCAGCCCCAGCGTCAGAAAGCCATCTTCACGCAGATCGTGAACCAGCTTCGCTTCCGCATCGCTTTCGAATGAACGACGCAGCAGGGCATCAATACCCGGCGCATCAATGGGAATTTCTACTCGAATTAGCATGGTTCACCTACCGATGTCTGTTTGGTTTCAGGCGTGGTTTTCATTCCCGCCTCAACAAAATCCGCCAGTTGCAGCAGCATCATGCGTAAGGCTTTCGGCATTTGCTCCAGTTCAATGGCGTCCATCAGGTTTTTCACATACAGCCCCAGCTCCGTATCGCCTTCAATCACCAGTCGACGCTGGAAGAAGAGCGTATCCGGATCCTGTTTACGCGCCGCAATCATCAGCAGATCGCTGGCGTCGGCACTAAAACTCACATCAGCTTGCGCGTTCTGGCTGACAACCAGTTTGCCATTCACCACCGAGGTAAACCATTGCAGGTCAATATCACGCACATGAATACTTAACCAGCGGCCTTCAAGAAACTCAAGCTCGCCGTCGTCCAGCGCCTGACGGAATTGCCAGCTTAAGACCTGCTCAAGAACCTGGCGTTTTAGCGCAAATGGCGTCAGTTTTACCGGTACACTCAACAGAGATGGCCCCAAATGCACAATACGGGAACGCAGTTTATCCAACACGAGTTTTACTCCCTGTTTCAACAATCGTCCTATTTTGCCATATCAGGAAAATAACATAGCGGTATAAATCAACAATTCCATATGAAATTGCTGCTACCACCAATACAACTTTAACTGCCTTAAATCAAAAATTGTCGCAGCAAGGTTAACTAAAATCCCAGTTCGTTAACATTTTTGCGCTTTGATAGCGCAACCTTCAGGAAAAATTATGGAGCTGCTCTGCCCTGCCGGAAATCTCCCGGCGCTTAAGGCGGCCATCGAAAACGGCGCAGATGCTGTTTATATCGGGCTAAAAGATGATACCAATGCCCGCCACTTCGCCGGCCTTAACTTTACCGAGAAAAAATTGCAGGAAGCGGTGAGTTTTGTCCATCAACATCGCCGCAAACTTCACATCGCGATTAACACTTTTGCGCATCCGGACGGTTACGCCCGTTGGCAGCGCGCCGTGGATATGGCGGCGCAGCTGGGTGCCGACGCGCTGATCCTCGCCGACCTCGCCATGCTGGAGTACGCCGCCGAGCGTTACCCGCATATTGAACGTCACGTATCGGTGCAGGCTTCGGCGACCAATGAAGAGGCGATTAACTTTTATCATCGCCATTTTGACGTTGCACGCGTGGTGCTGCCGCGCGTGTTGTCGATTCATCAGGTGAAACAACTGGCGCGGGTCACGCCTGTACCACTGGAAGTGTTCGCTTTCGGCAGCCTGTGCATTATGTCGGAAGGCCGTTGCTATCTGTCGTCATATCTGACGGGTGAATCGCCCAACACCGTCGGTGCGTGTTCTCCGGCTCGCTTCGTGCGCTGGCAACAAACGCCGCAGGGGCTGGAATCCCGTCTTAACGAAGTGCTGATCGACCGTTATCAGGACGGCGAAAACGCGGGTTATCCAACGCTGTGTAAAGGGCGTTATCTGGTGGACGGCGAACGCTATCACGCGCTGGAAGAACCAACCAGCCTCAATACCCTGGAACTACTGCCAGAGTTAATGGCGGCAAATATTGCTTCGGTGAAAATTGAAGGCCGCCAGCGTAGCCCGGCGTATGTCAGCCAGGTGGCGAAAGTCTGGCGTCAGGCTATCGACCGTTGTAAAGCCGATCCACAAAACTTCGTACCGCAAAGCGCGTGGATGGAGACGCTCGGGTCGATGTCCGAAGGCACGCAAACCACCCTTGGCGCGTATCACCGTAAATGGCAGTGAGAAAAGCAATGAAATATTCCTTAGGGCCGGTGCTGTGGTACTGGCCAAAAGAGACGCTGGAAGAATTTTATCAGCAGGCCGCCACCAGCAGCGCCGATGTGATTTATCTCGGTGAAGCCGTGTGCAGCAAGCGTCGGGCAACCAAAGTTGGCGACTGGCTGGAGATGGCAAAATCGCTCGCCGGGAGTGGCAAGCAGATTGTGCTCTCCACGCTGGCGCTGGTGCAGGCATCCTCCGAACTGGGCGAACTGAAACGCTATGTTGAGAATGGTGAGTTCCTGATTGAAGCCAGCGATCTCGGCGTGGTGAATATGTGCGCTGAACGTAAACTGCCGTTCGTCGCCGGGCACGCGCTAAACTGCTACAACGCGGTGACGCTGAAAATATTGCTCAAACAGGGCATGATGCGCTGGTGTATGCCAGTGGAGCTTTCCCACGACTGGCTGGTGAATCTGCTCAATCAGTGCGATGAGCTGGGCATTCGCAACCAGTTTGAAGTGGAAGTCCTGAGCTACGGTCATCTGCCTCTGGCGTACTCTGCCCGCTGCTTTACCGCGCGTTCGGAAGACCGCCCGAAAGATGAGTGCGAAACCTGCTGCATTAAGTATCCGAACGGGCGCAACGTGCTGTCGCAAGAGAATCAGCAAGTGTTTGTGCTCAACGGCATTCAGACCATGAGCGGCTATGTTTACAACCTCGGTAACGAGCTGGCATCCATGCAGGGGCTGGTTGATGTGGTTCGTCTGTCGCCGCAGGGTGCTGACACTTTCGCTATGCTCGACGCCTTCCGCGCCAATGAAAATGGCGCTGCTCCACTGCCGTTGACGGCAAACAGCGATTGTAACGGCTACTGGCGACGGCTGGCTGGGCTGGAGCTGCAAGCGTAAGTAAATAGCTCACTTTGTTAACAACTTTAACTACTCTTTAATGCAGTATTAAAGATTAATCGGTAACAAAGTGAGCTGTTATGACTGATAAAACTATTCCTTTTTCGCTACTCGATCTGGCTCCCATCCCCGAAGGTTCTTCAGCACGAGAAGCGTTCTCCCACTCTCTCGACCTCGCCCGTCTGGCTGAAAAGCGCGGCTATCATCGCTACTGGCTGGCGGAACACCACAATATGACCGGCATTGCCAGTGCTGCCACATCGGTGTTAATTGGCTATCTGGCGGCGAACACCACGACACTGCATCTGGGTTCCGGCGGCGTGATGTTACCTAACCACTCACCGTTGGTGATTGCCGAACAGTTTGGCACGCTCAATACGCTCTATCCGGGGCGAATCGATTTGGGGCTGGGTCGTGCTCCGGGCAGCGATCAACGGACAATGATGGCACTGCGTCGCCATATGAGCGGCGATATTGATAATTTCCCCCGTGATGTTGCAGAGCTGGTGGACTGGTTTGACGCCCGCGATCCAAACCCGCATGTGCGTCCGGTGCCGGGCTATGGTGAGAAAATTCCCGTGTGGTTGTTAGGTTCCAGCCTCTACAGCGCACAACTGGCGGCGCAGCTTGGTCTGCCGTTTGCGTTTGCCTCACACTTCGCGCCGGATATGCTGTTCCAGGCGTTGCATCTTTATCGCAGCAACTTCAAACCGTCGGCACGGCTGGAGAAACCATACGCGATGGTGTGCATCAATATTATCGCCGCCGACAGCAACCGCGATGCCGAATTTCTGTTTACCTCAATGCAGCAAGCCTTTGTGAAGCTGCGCCGTGGCGAAACCGGGCAACTGCCGCCACCGATTCAAAATATGGATCAGTTCTGGTCACCGTCCGAGCAGTATGGCGTGCAGCAGGCGCTGAGTATGTCGTTGGTAGGTGATAAAGCGAAAGTGCGTCATGGCTTGCAGTCGATCCTGCGCGAAACCGACGCCGATGAGATTATGGTTAACGGGCAGATTTTCGACCACCAGGCGCGCCTGCATTCGTTTGAGCTGGCGATGGATGTGAAGGAGGAGTTGTTGGGGTAAGTGCATTTTCCGCGCCGGGCAGTCCCCTCTCCCTGTGGGAGAGGGTTAGGGTGAGGGCATCAGACCTCACCCTTACTGATACACCGGCAGCAAATTAAAGCTCGATAAAATATGGATCAGAGTGTTGCCAATGCCAAACACCAGAATCAGGACAATCATCGGCTTGCCGCCCCAGACGCGGAATTTCGGGCTACCGAAGCGTTTACGCGATGCGCGAGCCAGCAGCGCCGGAACAATTGCCGCCCAGATGGTAGCCGCTAAGCCAGCATAACCAATGGCATACAGGAATCCGTTCGGGAACAGCAGGCCACCCACAACAGGCGGTGCAAAGGTCAACAGAGCCGTTTTAAAGCGACCCAGAGCCGAGTCGTCGAAACCAAACAGATCTGCCAGATAATCGAACAGACCAAGCGTTACGCCGAGGAATGAACTCGCTACCGCAAAGTTAGAGAACACCACCAGTAGCAGATCCAGACTACGGCTGTTCAGCACGCCACTTAATGCCTGTACCAGCACATCTATATTGCCGCCCTTCTCTGCGATGCCGATAAACTCCGGACGTGGGATGTTACCCATCGTCGCCAGCAACCAGATGGTATACAGCGCCAGCGCCATCAGCGTACCGTACACCAGGCATTTGACGATGGTTTTCGGATCTTTACCGTAATATTTCATCAGGCTCGGCACGTTACCGTGATAACCAAACGACGCCAGGCAGAACGGCAGGGTCATCAACAGATACGGTGCATAAGACGCATTGCTTTCGGCGACGTTGAACAATGTCGCAGGCTGTACATGCCCCAGCAGGCTGCCGAAAGTGAGGAAAAACGTAATGACTTTCGCCCCCAGCACAATCGCCGTCATGCGGCTGACAGCTTTAGTGCTCAACCACACCACGAACGCCACCAACAGTGCAAAACCAAATCCCGCCGCCCGTGCAGGCACATTTAGCGACATCTCTGCGAAGGTGTGATGCAGAATCGAACCGCTGGCAGAAATATAAGCGTAAGTCAGGATATAGAGCACAAAGGCAATGGAAATGCCGTTGACCACGTTCCAGCCTTTGCCCAGCAAATCTTTGGTGATGGTGTCAAAGCTCGAACCGATTCGATAATTGAGGTTAGCTTCCAGAATCATCAAACCGGAATGCAGCATACAAAACCAGGTGAAGATTAGCGCCGCCATTGACCAGAAGAACCACGCACCGGACATGACCACAGGCAGAGAAAACATTCCTGCGCCAATAATGGTGCCGCCGATAATCACCACGCCGCCAAGCAGCGACGGTGACGTTTGGGTGGTGGTTAGTGTTGCCATAAGGGCTTCTCTCCAGTGAAAAATAGTGCGACTGCGTTGTTATGCGTTGCACTGTACCAGTACGCGAGTACAAAAGACAGAAAAAAAGCCCCGATTGTTAAAATCGGGGCTGTATATATTATTTTACAGATTGTTTTCGCTGTTCAGCGATGATTACGCATCACCACCGAAACGACGACGACCGGTAGAGTCATCACGACGCGGTGCGCGGCCTTCACGACGTTCGCCGCTAAAACGACGACCATCACCACGACCACCTTCACGGCGTTCACCGCTGAAGTTACGACCGCCTTCACGACGTTCGCCACTGAAACCACGACCACCGCCACGACGCTCTCCGCCAGTATGCGGCTGTGCATCGCCCAGCAACTGCATGTTCATCGGTTTGTTGAGAATGCGAGTACGCGTAAAGTGTTGCAGTACTTCACCCGGCATACCTTTCGGCAGTTCGATGGTGGAGTGAGAAGCAAACAGCTTGATGTTACCGATGTAACGGCTGCTGATGTCGCCTTCGTTAGCAATTGCGCCAACAATATGACGAACTTCAACACCATCATCGCGGCCCACTTCAATGCGGTACAGCTGCATGTCGCCAACATCACGACGTTCACGACGCGGACGATCTTCACGGTCGCCACGCGGGCCACGGTCGTTACGATCGCGCGGACCACGGTCGTCACGGTCACGGAATTCACGTTTCGGACGCATCGGCGCATCTGGCGGAACAATCAGAGTACGTTCACCCTGTGCCATTTTCAGCAGTGCGGCTGCCAGAGTTTCGAGATCCAGTTCTTCACCTTCTGCAGTCGGCTGAATTTTGCTCAGCAGTGCACGGTATTGATCCAGATCGCTGCTTTCCAGCTGCTGCTGTACTTTAGCGGCAAATTTTTCCAGACGGCGTTTGCCCAGCAGTTCTGCGTTCGGCAGTTCTACTTCTGGAATGGTCAGCTTCATAGTACGTTCAATGTTGCGCAGCAGACGACGCTCGCGGTTCTCAACGAACAGCAGCGCGCGGCCAGCACGACCCGCACGACCGGTACGACCGATACGGTGAACGTAAGACTCAGAATCCATCGGGATATCGTAGTTAACCACCAGGCTGATACGCTCAACGTCCAGGCCACGAGCCGCAACGTCGGTCGCAATCAGGATATCCAGACGACCATCTTTCAGGCGTTCCAGAGTCTGCTCACGCAGCGCCTGGTTCATGTCACCGTTCAGCGCGGCGCTGTTGTAGCCGTTACGCTCAAGGGCTTCAGCCACTTCCAGAGTCGCATTTTTGGTACGAACGAAGATAATCGCCGCATCAAAATCTTCCGCTTCCAGGAAACGTACCAGTGCTTCGTTTTTACGCATACCCCAGACAGTCCAGTAGCTCTGGCTGATGTCAGGACGGGTAGTCACGCTGGACTGAATACGCACTTCCTGCGGCTCTTTCATAAAGCGGCGGGTAATGCGACGAATCGCTTCCGGCATAGTGGCGGAGAACAGAGCGGTCTGATGACCTTCCGGGATCTGCGCCATAATGGTTTCAACGTCTTCAATGAAGCCCATGCGCAGCATTTCGTCAGCTTCATCCAGAACCAGACCGCTCAGTTTAGAGAGATCCAGAGTGCCACGTTTCAGGTGGTCCAGCAGACGGCCCGGAGTACCGACAACGATCTGCGGCCCCTGACGCAGGGCGCGTAATTGCACGTCATAACGCTGGCCGCCGTACAGGGCAACCACGTTTACGCCGCGCATGTGTTTAGAGAAATCCGTCATTGCTTCAGCAACCTGTACCGCCAGTTCGCGGGTCGGTGCCAGCACCAGAATCTGTGGTGCTTTCAGCTCAGGATCAAGATTCTGCAACAGAGGTAAAGAGAATGCTGCAGTTTTTCCGCTCCCCGTCTGGGCCATACCCAGAACGTCGCGGCCATTCAGCAGATGTGGAATACACTCTGCCTGAATTGGAGATGGTTTTTCGTAACCCAGATCGTTAAGGGCTTCAAGGATAGGAGCCTTCAGGCCCAGATCTGCAAAAGTGGTTTCGAATTCAGCCATGTAGTACGTGTGCCTCAAAATTAATGGCGGCCAGTCTACATAACTCATCATGAAATTGATCAGCAATTTTCATTGAAAAGTGTGAACCGGCTCAAAGTAGGTGTATTAACGAACAACAACGCCCTCACCCGTTAAGGTGATGGCAATCAAATAAGATTACGGGCTGATGTGTACGTCAGCTATTGCTGGTCCGATTCTGCCAGGTCATCTTGGTCCTGGCCCAGGAGCGATAATTCCAACAATGCGTATCGGTGCTCAACAAAGTTATGAACGTTGTTGGCAACCGCCAGTTTGAACAGTGCCGTGGCGCTGTCCAAATCCCCCAGACTTAGGTAGTACTTACCTAAATAGAAGTTGGTTTCACTGAGATGCTCAGCGAGCGAGGTGTTATCCGTTGCGTCCGCCTTGAGCCTTTCCATTAACGTTTGTTCGCTAATGTTGCCCAGGTAGAACTCGACAATGTTCCATCCCCACTGCTCCTTGTCCGATTTTTCGAAGTGCTGTTTCAACACTTCTTTAGCCTGCTTCTCATCGAGCTTCTGCTCGGCGAGATAAAGCCACAGACTACGGAAAGGATCATTGGGATCGTCTTGATAAAACGCCAGCAGATCATCTTGCGCTAACTTGTCACGACCGCCGTAATATAATGCGATCCCGCGATTCAAGTGCGCGTAGTTGTAAGTTGGATCAAGCTCAAGTACAGAATCAAACGCTTCATAGGCAGCATCAAAATTGCCTGCCTGCGTTAAATATATGCCTAAGTAATTGAATACTTCAGGCATATCCGGTCGGATTGCCAGCGCCTGCGAAAAATCGTTACGCGCTAATGCCCTCAGACCGAGACTATCATACAACACTCCGCGCTCATATAAAAGCTGTGCGCGCTCGTCATCGGTTAAAGCCCGACTGGCAAGGATCTGTTCCATACGTGCCAGAATCACTTCCTGCTGTAAAGTCGGTTGCAATGGCACTGCGAGGACTTCACTTTTACGCCAGGAAGTATTACTGCATCCTGCAAGCGTAAGTGCTGTCGCAACGAAACACCAGCGCAAAAAAGGCTTCATTTCCCACTCCCGAAGACCACGGTTGAATGAACGTCCTGTTCCCGGTTGCTAACAAGGCGTCCTGCCCGGTTAAAAGCCCCCCGCCGCAGCGGAGGGCAAATGGCAACCTTACTCGCCCTGTTCAGCAGCCGGAGCTTCCGGTGCTGCAGCAGGTTGAGACTGCTCAGTCGCTTCTTTAATGCTCAGACGGATACGGCCCTGGCGATCAACTTCCAGAACTTTCACCGGCACTTCCTGACCCATCTGCAGGTAATCGGTCACTTTCTCAACGCGTTTGTCAGCGATCTGAGAGATGTGTACCAGACCTTCTTTACCGCCACCGATGGCAACAAAGGCGCCAAAGTCAACGATACGGGTCACTTTACCATTGTAGACGCGGCCCACTTCGATTTCTGCAGTGATCTCTTCGATACGACGAATAGCATGTTTCGCTTTCTCGCCGTCGGTCGCTGCGATCTTCACAGTACCGTCATCTTCGATTTCGATGGTTGTGCCGGTTTCTTCGGTCAGGGCACGGATAACAGAACCGCCTTTACCGATAACGTCTTTGATCTTGTCCGGGTTGATCTTGATGGTATGGATACGCGGAGCGAACTCAGAGATATCGCCACGTGGCGCGTTGATCGCCTGTTCCATTACGCCAAGGATATGCAGACGCGCACCTTTAGCCTGGTTCAGCGCAACCTGCATGATCTCTTTGGTGATACCTTCAATTTTGATATCCATCTGCAATGCAGAGATACCGTCGCGGGAACCCGCAACTTTGAAGTCCATATCGCCCAGATGGTCTTCGTCACCCAGAATGTCAGACAGTACAACGTAGTTGTCGCCTTCTTTCACCAGACCCATTGCGATACCCGCAACGGCGGCTTTGATCGGCACACCTGCGTCCATCAGCGCCAGAGAAGCGCCGCACACGGAAGCCATAGAAGAGGAACCGTTGGATTCGGTGATTTCAGACACAACACGTACGGTGTACGGGAATTTGTCCATATCCGGCATTACAGCCAGCACGCCACGCTTCGCCAGACGACCGTGACCAATTTCACGACGCTTCGGAGAACCGACCATGCCAGTTTCGCCTACGGAGTACGGAGGGAAGTTGTAGTGGAACAGGAAGGTATCGGTACGCTCGCCCATCAGTTCATCAAGAACCTGCGCGTCACGTGCAGTACCCAGCGTTGCGGTAACCAGCGCCTGAGTTTCACCACGGGTGAACAGCGCAGAACCGTGAGTACGCGGCAGCACGCCAGTACGGACATCCAGACCACGGATCATATCTTTTTCACGACCGTCGATACGCGGTTCGCCTGCCAGTACGCGGCTACGAACAACATTTTTCTCGATAGCGTGCAGAATTTCACCCAGTTCGTTTTCGTCCAGGGTTTCGTCTTCAGCAAGCAGCGTCGCGATGGTTTCAGATTTGATCACGTCAACCTGCGCATAACGCTCTTGTTTGTCGGTGATGCGGTAAGCATCGCTCAGACGAGCTTCAGCCAGTGCAGCAACGCGTGCGTTCAGCTCTTCGTTTACCGGCTCCGGCTGCCAGTCCCAACGCGGTTTACCGGCTTCTTTCACCAGTTCATTGATGTTCTGAATAACAACCTGCTGTTGTTCATGACCGAACACCACTGCGCCCAGCATCTGGTCTTCGCTCAGCAGTTCAGCTTCAGATTCAACCATCAGTACAGCTGCTTCAGTACCCGCAACAACCAGATCCAGTTTGCTCTCTTTCAGCTCGTCCTGGGTCGGGTTCAATACGTACTGATCATTGATGTAACCCACACGGGCAGCACCAATCGGACCATTGAACGGAATACCAGACAGAGACAGTGCTGCAGAAGCACCAATCATCGCGACGATATCCGGGTTAACCTGCGGGTTAACAGAAACCACGGTGGCGATAACCTGAACTTCGTTGACGAAGCCTTCCGGGAACAGCGGGCGAATCGGGCGGTCAATCAGACGCGCGATCAGGGTTTCGCCTTCGCTTGGGCGGCCTTCACGACGGAAGAAGCTACCCGGGATACGACCAGCAGCGTAGGTGCGCTCCTGATAGTTAACGGTCAGTGGGAAGAAATCCTGACCTGGTTTGGCTTTTTTCTGACCAACAACGGTAACGAATACCGCAGTGTCATCCATGCTAACCATAACAGCGGCAGTGGCTTGACGCGCCATCATGCCAGTTTCCAGAGTTACGGTGTGTTGACCGTACTGGAATTTACGAACGATCGGATTAAGCAATGTAATATCCTTTCTCTTTCTTAGACAGCACCTTAACGGCGCTGGTGTTAATACCCGATCTTCTGCGCATCCTCGCGACTAATGACAACCCTAACCCAGCCTGATGTGGGTAAAGCCTCTCATTAGCCGCGCGAACCTCTGCAACGGAAGATCATTCATAGCAACAATACATTAGTTTCCAGTGAATTGCTGCCGTTAGCTTGAAAAAAGGGGCCACTCAGGCCCCTTTTCTGAAACTCGCAAGAATTAGCGACGCAGACCCAGACGCTCAATGAGCTGGGTGTAACGTGCTACGTCTTTACGTTTCAGGTAGTCGAGCAGTTTACGACGCTGAGAAACCATGCGCAGCAGACCACGACGGCTGTGGTGATCTTTTTTGTGCTCTGCAAAGTGACCCTGCAGGTGGTTGATCTGTGCAGTCAGCAGTGCTACCTGAACTTCGGTAGAACCGGTGTCGTTTTCACCACGACCAAACTCAGAAACGATTTTAGCTGTTGCTTCAGTACTTAGAGACATTTTAAAACTCCAAAGTATATAGAATGAAAGGACGCCGATCTCTAATTCAGCGATCCCAGTGTACGTTACGCAAAGTGTTAAACAATTTACGCGACGTTAAGCGGCAGTATTCTACTCGTAGCGACCTGTTATCGCAAGACGGTTAACATTACGCCGGGTATTCAACCACCAGGCGACGAGGCGCGACACGGCCTTCATCGTCAATTTCGCCCATACCGATAAACTTGCCGTTCTCACCTTCTGTAACACGAACCAGTCCTTCCAGCGGCGCACCAGATGTACGAACCGGGTTACCATTTTTGAAGTAAACAGAAGATGTTAACGGAAGATTCACTACCGGGTAGTCCGAAGCTGGACTGTCCATTGGCATCAATAATGGATCAAGCAATTGTGCCGCCGGAATCTCTTGCTGTTCAGCTTGCTCAACCAATTCACGCAGATGTTCCAGAGTCACCATCCGTTCGACTGGATATTTACTTACCGCCAGACGGCGCAGGTAAATAACATGCGCGCCACAGCCGAGTTTTTCACCCAGGTCGTCAATGATAGTGCGGATATAGGTGCCTTTTGAGCAATGAATTTCCAGCTCCAGCTCATTGCCTTCATGACGAATAAACAGCAATTCATAAACGGTAATCGGACGCGCTTCGCGTGGGACTTCAATGCCCTGACGCGCGTACTCATACAGTTTTTTGCCCTGATATTTCAGCGCCGAATACATCGAAGGGATCTGTTCGATATCGCCACGGAACGTATCCAGTGCTGCCGCCAGTTGCTCTGCACTAAAGGTTACCGGACGCTCCTCAACGATTTGTCCGTCAGCGTCGGAAGTATCGGTACGCTGCCCAAGACGCGCAATCACTCGATAACGTTTGTCGGAGTCCAGCAGATACTGGGAAAACTTCGTCGCTTCCCCAAGGCAAATCGGTAACATGCCGGTCGCCAGCGGATCCAGCGCACCGGTATGCCCGGCACGGTTGGCGTTATAAATCCGTTTCACTTTTTGCAGCGCATCGTTGCTGGACATACCCTGCGGTTTATCCAGCAACAAAACGCCGTTAATGTCGCGACCGCGACGACGAGGACGACTCATTAGTCCTCCTTGCTGTCGTCCGGGTTAACACGACGTTCTTCGTCATGTTTGACCACGCTGGTCACCAGGTTTGACATTCGCATCCCTTCAACCAATGAGTTGTCGTAGAAGAAGGTCAGTTCCGGCACGATACGCAGACGCATCGCTTTGCCCAGCAGGCTGCGGATGAAACCAGAGGCTTCCTGCAACGCTTTGATGCCTGCTTTAACCGCGTCTTCATCTTTGTCGTTAAGGAACGTCACATATACTTTCGCATACGCCAGGTCACGAGACATTTCGACACCGGAAACGGTGGTCATCATGCCCAGACGAGGATCTTTAATTTCGCGTTGCAGGATGAGAGCGATCTCTTTTTGCATTTCCTGCGCTACGCGCTGCGGGCGACCAAATTCTTTCGCCATAATAAATTCTCCTGACAAAAAAGGGGCCATAAGCCCCTTTTTAAAATTAATTTCAGGTGGAAGGGCTGTTCACGTAGGCCTGATAAGACGCGCCAGCGTCACATCAGGCAACGGCTGCCGGAAGTGACGCAAACGCCTTATCCCGCATGGAACCCTAAAACCTTAAGCGATGGTACGTTGGATCTCGATGATTTCGAATACTTCGATCACATCGCCAGTGCGGACGTCGTTGTAGTTCTTAACGCCGATACCACATTCCATACCGTTACGGACTTCGTTAACGTCATCTTTGAAGCGGCGCAGGGACTCCAGCTCGCCTTCGTAGATAACCACGTTGTCGCGCAGAACGCGGATCGGGTTGTGACGTTTAACCACACCTTCGGTAACCATACAGCCTGCGATGGCGCCGAATTTCGGTGATTTGAACACGTCACGCACTTCTGCCAGACCGATGATCTGCTGTTTCAGTTCCGGAGACAGCATACCGCTCATCGCCGCTTTAACTTCATCGATCAGGTTATAGATGACGGAGTAGTAACGCAGATCCAGGCTTTCCGCTTCAATCACTTTACGCGCAGAGGCATCAGCACGAACGTTGAAGCCAACCAGAATCGCGTTGGATGCAGCCGCCAGGGTGGCGTCGGTTTCGGTGATACCACCTACGCCAGAACCGATGATCTTCACTTTAACTTCGTCAGTAGACAGTTTCAGCAAGGAATCGGAAATCGCTTCCACAGAACCCTGAACGTCAGCCTTCAGTACGATGTTCACTTCATGAACTTCGCCTTCGGTCATGTTGGCGAACATGTTCTCGAGTTTAGATTTCTGCTGACGCGCCAGTTTAACTTCACGGAATTTGCCCTGACGGTACAGTGCAACTTCACGAGCTTTCTTCTCGTCACGAACAACGGTAACTTCGTCACCCGCAGCCGGAACACCGGACAGGCCAAGGATTTCCACCGGAATGGACGGGCCTGCTTCCAGCACTTCCTGACCGAGTTCGTTACGCATTGCACGAACACGACCGTATTCGAAGCCACACAGAACGATGTCGCCCTTGTGCAGAGTACCTTCACGTACCAGTACAGTTGCAACCGGACCACGGCCTTTATCGAGGAAGGATTCGATAACCGCACCGCTCGCCATCCCGTTACGCACGGCTTTCAGTTCCAGGACTTCAGCCTGCAGCAGGATCGCATCCAGCAGTTCGTCGATACCTGTACCTGCTTTTGCAGATACGTGTACGAACTGGCTTTCACCGCCCCACTCTTCCGGCAGAATGCCGTACTGGGACAGTTCGTTCTTAACGCGATCCGGATCGGCTTCTGGCTTATCGATTTTGTTCACAGCAACCACAACCGGCACACCCGCCGCTTTCGCGTGCTGGATTGCTTCAATGGTCTGCGGCATTACGCCGTCATCTGCAGCGACAACCAGAACTACGATATCCGTTGCCTGCGCACCACGTGCACGCATTGAAGTAAACGCGGCGTGCCCCGGGGTGTCCAGGAAGGTGATCATGCCGTTTTCAGTTTCAACGTGGTATGCACCGATGTGCTGGGTAATGCCACCTGCTTCGCCAGAGGCCACTTTCGTTGAACGAATGTAGTCCAGCAGGGAGGTTTTACCGTGGTCAACGTGACCCATGATGGTCACGACCGGCGCGCGCGGTTCAGCCGCAGCGCCAGTATCACGGTCGCTCATTACCGCTTCTTCCAGTTCGTTTTCACGACGCAGGATAACTTTGTGACCCATCTCTTCGGCAACCAGCTGTGCGGTTTCCTGGTCGATGACCTGGTTGATGGTTGCCATTGCGCCCAGTTTCATCATCGCTTTGATGACCTGAGAGCCTTTAACCGCCATCTTGTTAGCCAGTTCGCCAACGGTGATGGTTTCACCGATCACCACGTCACGGTTAACGGCCTGAGCTGGCTTCTGGAAGCCCTGCTGCAGTGAAGAACCTTTGCGTTTTCCGCCTTTACCGCCACGTACTGCTGCGCGCGCTTCTTCGCGATCGGCCTTAGATTCAGAGTGTTTGTTGCCTTTTTTCGGACGCGCTGCTTTCGCGTTACGACCACGGCCACGGCCGCCTTCGACTTCACGATCGCTTTCGTCTTCTGCCTGGCGAGCATGTTGAGAGGTTGTAACGTGATAATCGCTGGAATCTTCGGTCGGTTCCGCGCTATCAGTCCATTTGTTTTCTTCCGCCATACGACGTGCTTCTTCAGCAACGCGACGTGCTTCTTCTTCGAGTTTACGACGCGCTTCTTCTTCAGCTTTACGCTTGAGCTCTGCAGCTTCCTGCTCACGGCGGGCTTTTTCAGCCTGGGCGTTTTTAGTCATATCGTCTTGTTGATTGCTCACTTTGTCTTTTTCCGCAGCTTCACGTTTCGCTTGTTCAGCGGCTTCACGTTTAGCTTGTTCTGCGGCCTCACGTTCAGCTTTTTGTTGCGCCTCGCGTTTGGCCAATTCTTCTGCCTCACGACGGGCTTGCTCTTCCGCTTCACGCTGCGCTTGCTCTTCCGCTGCAAGGCGTTCAGCCTCTTGCGGATCGCGTTTCACAAAGGTGCGTTTCTTGCGGACTTCGATTTGTACCGATTTGCTTTTTCCACCGGTACCAGGAATGTTAAGGGTGCTACGTGTTTTACGTTGCAGCGTTAATTTGTCCGGCCCTGAATTTTTCTGATTCAGGTGGTCAATTAAAGTCTGTTTCTCTTGTGCAGTCACAGAGTCGTCAGCAGACTTCCGGATACCTGCATCAGCAAATTGCTGTACCAGGCGTTCCACGGAGGTCTGTCGCTCTGCGGCCAGCGTTTTAATCGTTACATCTGTCATGCTGTTCCTTCCTGCTACAGTTTATTACGCTTCGTCACCGAACCAGCAAATATTACGGGCAGCCATAATCAGTGCTCCGGCTTTTTCGTCGGTCAACCCTTCGATATCAGCCAGATCATCAATGCCCTGTTCGGCGAGATCTTCCAGCGTACAAACGCCACGGGCGGCCAGTTTGAATGCCAAATCACGATCCATCCCTTCAAGGTTCAGCAGATCGTCAGCCGGTTTGTTATCACCGAGGCTTTCTTCCTGGGCCTGTGCAATGGTGGCCAGTGCATTTTTAGCACGCTCGCGCAGTGCTTCAACAGTCGGCTCATCAAGGCCTTCAATTTCCAACAGCTCTTTCATCGGCACATAGGCCAGTTCTTCCAGCGTCGAGAAGCCTTCTTCTACCAGGACAGTGGCAAAGTCTTCGTCAATGTCGAGATAACGGGTGAAGGTATCGATCGCTGCGTGTGCTTCCGCCTGATGTTTAGCCTGCAGGTCGTCAACGGTCATTACGTTGAGTTCCCAACCACTCAGCTGCGAAGCCAGACGCACGTTCTGACCGTTACGGCCAATTGCTTGCGCCAGATTACCAGCTTCAACGGCGATATCCATGGTGTGTTTATCTTCATCCACCACGATAGAAGCAACGTCTGCCGGTGCCATTGCATTAATAACGAACTGCGCCGGGTTATCATCCCACAGGACGATATCGATACGCTCGCCGCCAAGCTCGGTGGAAACTGCCTGAACACGGGCACCACGCATACCGACACAAGCACCTACTGGATCGATACGTTTATCGTTGGTTTTCACCGCGATTTTCGCACGAGAGCCAGGATCGCGAGCGGCAGCTTTAATTTCAATCACTTCTTCGCCGATTTCCGGCACTTCAATGCGGAACAGTTCGATCAGCATTTCCGGTTTGGAACGGGTGACGAAAAGCTGCGCGCCACGCGCTTCCGGGCGAACGGAATAAAGCACGCCACGAACGCGGTCGCCAGGGCGGAAGTTTTCACGCGGCAGCATGTCTTCACGCAGGATGACAGCTTCAGCATTGTTACCCAGATCCAGAGAGATGTTATCGCGGTTTACTTTTTTCACCACGCCGGTGATGATTTCACCTTCGTGTTCACGGAACTGATCAACAACCATCGCGCGTTCGGCTTCACGAACTTTTTGCACGATAACCTGTTTTGCCGTCTGGGTCGTAATGCGGTCAAAGGTGACAGACTCAATCTGATCTTCAACGTAATCGCCCAGGTTCAGGCTTTCATCTTCAAAACGCGCAGCTTCAAGGGTGATTTCTTTGGTCGGCTGTGTGACTTCATCAACAATCAGCCAGCGACGGAAGGTGTCAAAATCACCGCTTTTGCGATCGATCTGTACGCGGACGTCGATCTCTTGTTCATATTTTTTCTTGGTTGCTGTAGCCAACGCGCTTTCCAACGCTTCGAAAATTTTCTCGCGAGGCAGCGCCTTTTCATTGGAGACGGCTTCAACTACAGCCAAAATTTCTTTGTTCATCGCGGGGTTTTCACCTCATCCAGACTATTAAAAGTGGGGAACCAGGTTCGCCTTCTGGATATTACTCAGCGCGAACACTTCATCTTTACCTTCGACGGTAACTGTGATCATTTCACCGTCTACCGCTTTGATAACGCCCTGCCATTTACGACGGTTTTGTACCGCCATGCGGAGAACCAGAGTCACCTCTTCTCCGACGAAACGGGCGTAGTGTTCAGCCGTGAACAGTGGGCGATCGAGACCCGGTGAGGAGACTTCCAGGTTATAAGCAACGGTGATGGGATCTTCAACATCCAACACGGCACTTACCTGGTGGCTCACATCAGCACAATCATCAACATTGATGCCATCTTCACTATCAATATAGATGCGCAGTGTGGATGTGCGACCGCGAATAAACTCGATGCCAACCAGTTCAAAACCCAGGGCCTCAACTGGCGCAGTAATCATCTCTGTTAATTTTTGCTCTAATGTGGACAAGCCCACCCCCAAGACATAAAAAAAGGGCCTAAAGCCCAGTTATTCTGTAGTCAGATAACAAAAAACCCCGATAAATCGGGGCTTTATATAACTGAACCCTATAACCGCAAATGCGGTCTGGAGCACTTTCCAGAAGGATTTTTTCAAATCCCACTACGAAGGCCGAAGTCTTCACAGTATATTTGAAAAAGAACTCTAAGGGAAAGTGGTTGCGGGGGCCGGATTTGAACCGACGACCTTCGGGTTATGAGCCCGACGAGCTACCAGGCTGCTCCACCCCGCGCCTGAAACGTGGCAAATTCTACTCGTTTTGAGTAAAAAATGCAAATACTGCTGGGATTTGGTGTACCGAGACGGGACGTAAAATCTGCGGTCATTATAGTGATCTACGCCACATTTTGTCAACATTTATTGCTACTCACGTGAATGGATATCCTGTTCACTTTCATTGATTGAATAATTTCTACCTCACCTTACTTCTTTTAAGCGCATTATTTTACAAAAAACGCACTAAACTCTTCCGGTCTCCGATAAAAGATGATTAAATGAAAACTCATTTATTTTGCATAAAAATTCAGTGAGAGCGGAAATCCAGGCTCATCATCAGTTAATCAAGCAGGGTGTTATTTTATGACGACGATTCTCAAGCATCTCCCGGTAGGTCAACGTATTGGCATCGCTTTTTCTGGCGGTCTGGACACCAGTGCCGCACTGCTGTGGATGCGACAAAAGGGAGCTGTTCCTTATGCATATACTGCAAACTTGGGTCAGCCAGACGAAGAGGATTATGATGCGATCCCTCGTCGTGCCATGGAATACGGCGCGGAGAACGCTCGTCTAATCGACTGCCGCAAACAACTGGTGGCCGAAGGCATTGCTGCTATTCAGTGTGGTGCTTTCCATAACACCACTGGCGGCCTGACCTATTTCAACACCACGCCGCTGGGCCGTGCCGTGACTGGCACTATGCTGGTTGCTGCGATGAAAGAAGATGGCGTTAACATCTGGGGTGATGGCAGCACCTATAAAGGAAACGATATCGAACGTTTCTATCGTTACGGCCTGTTGACCAACGCAGAACTGCAAATTTACAAACCGTGGCTTGATACTGACTTTATTGATGAGTTAGGCGGTCGTCATGAAATGTCTGAATTTATGATTGCCTGCGGTTTCGACTACAAAATGTCGGTCGAGAAAGCCTACTCCACCGACTCCAACATGCTTGGTGCCACGCACGAAGCGAAAGATCTGGAATATCTCAATTCCAGCGTCAAAATCGTCAACCCGATTATGGGCGTGAAATTCTGGGATGAGAGTGTGAAGATCCCGGCAGAAGAAGTCACGGTACGTTTTGAACAGGGTCATCCGGTGGCGCTGAACGGCAAAACCTTTAGCGATGATGTGGAAATGATGCTGGAAGCCAACCGCATCGGCGGTCGTCACGGCCTGGGCATGAGCGACCAAATCGAAAACCGTATCATCGAAGCGAAAAGCCGTGGTATCTACGAAGCTCCGGGGATGGCGCTGCTGCATATCGCTTATGAACGTCTACTGACCGGTATTCACAATGAAGACACCATCGAGCAGTATCACGCGCATGGTCGTCAGTTAGGCCGTTTGCTGTACCAGGGACGTTGGTTCGATTCCCAGGCATTGATGCTACGTGACTCTCTGCAACGCTGGGTTGCCAGCCAGATTACAGGTGAAGTTACTCTGGAGCTGCGTCGCGGGAATGATTACTCCATCCTCAATACCGTCTCTGACAACCTGACTTACAAACCAGAACGTCTGACGATGGAAAAAGGTGACTCGGTGTTCTCGCCAGATGATCGTATCGGTCAACTGACCATGCGTAACCTGGATATCACCGATACTCGCGAGAAACTTTTCGGTTATGCCAAAACGGGTCTGCTCTCATCTTCTGCCGCTTCAGGCGTACCGCAGGTTGAGAATCTGGAAAACAAAGGCCAGTAATTCGACGTTAACCCTGCCCATCAAGGGCGGGGTTATCTGGATTTCCTCTGTAAAATCTTTTCTGACAGTCAAATAAGCAAAGATGTCATGATTTGCATTAACAATGTGTGAATCTCCTTTATAGTGTGCAATTACCGCGCCCAATGTTTTTGGCTGATCCAGTGTCGTCATCCCCATCCACGCGTTAATCGAGTAATGATTATTATCGGGGTAAAATATAGCGTTTTCTGTTACGAGATTCACACCATATCCAAGTGCTGAGTTATGCCAGATAAATATAGGAACATGCTAAGTCCGTTGCTTTTCTGGTAATAGCTAAGTTCATGCGGGAGAAATCCATAAACCGAATCGCGAGTTAACGTTCGCAATGTTTTTTTACTTGTTAAGGGATTGGTATTTTTCACATGCAAATTTAGTCGAGGTAAAAAACTTGACTATTTAATTTGCAAAAAAATAAGGGTTATTAGATGAAAGGCCGGACTCGAATTTCATACCTAATAGACTGATATAAACGCAGTTTCTAAATTGTTATACTCACACTTGTAGCCACAGTTGAAATCCGGACAAAAAACAGACACAAGTTGTGAGTATAAGCCATGCCAGTAGAATACCGATATGGCTATCAAAGCAAGTTTCAGGTAAAAACGCTTTCTTCAGAGATATTAATTAGCTTCCACTAAGAACAAAGACAGATGTGGCCGCGAAATGAGCGTTAACACTAAACTTAGCCTTGCTATACTAGTTCCCATGGCAAATCCCTGCGTCTATTTACTGGTTTCAGAATACCCTCGTTTCTCAATTGTTGAGCGGCCCAACGAATGTCATATTGCCACGTATACAATATATCCCCCGAATCCCTCAGCTCAGCCTCGTAGCGGTCCCATACGTACTTTGAAACTTCACGTGGCCAAGCACTACCACCCAGTTCCCGAAGACACTCGATGATCCATTGTTTCATGCTTTCCCTGGTTACCATCATACCTCCTGACCTTTCCCCCGTTAATCAATACAAATTAATACTAACATTGGCAACTTCTGGTACAAGAAGAACTGGGCCAAAACGCTATTGCCTGTTATGAACAAGAAGCAGAGGTTAGCAATTAAATAGCCATGATTATTGCTAGTATTAATATACAGGGCGCTGGTCATAACGTCCATTTGTCAGCTTGTTATGGACCCATAGGGAGCCCAGTCGCGTAAGGGACTTCAAGTATTGAAGATGGGTTATATGAGGACAGGCTTTGGTGTAAATAAACCGTTTTAGTTCCAGGCATTTTTTGAGATCACGACCAAATTGGCATCTGTTGAAAGGAAAATAACGGAAAGCCTTGTATGGCGTGGATTTCAGTGACTAGTCCTGATATAAGTTGACACTTTTCTGTCTGTAAAACGCCTGATGAACGTCATCGGGCGTTTTGTATTTCAGGGCCAGATGTGGCCGCTCACAGTTATAAATTGTCACGGACTCTTTTACCATTTCCCGGGCCTGCATCAGGTCTGCAGGACGTGAGAGTAAAAACTCATTTTTCAGGATACCGTTTATTCGCTCAGCCAGTGCATTCTGGTAGCAGTCATAACCATCGGTCATTGAACAGGTTATTCCGTTTCTCTCATGGACTGACTGATAAAGAGCTGAACAGTATTGCAACCCTCTGTCAGAGTGATGTACCAGAGGATCTGTCGTTTTTCTTCGCCTCAGAGCCTGTCTGAACGCTTTTACCACATTTTCTGTCTGCAGATTTTCCCCGACATGGTAACCCATGATTTTTCTGGAGCAGGCATCAGTGACCAGACTCAGATAAGCCATGCCGCTGAGCAGGGGAAGGTAAGTAATGTCGGCAACCCAGACCTGCTCTGGCTCAAGGGCGGTAACCTGCTCCGGGCCGGGTTTCAGCAGATTGGGATGCCGGTAAAAGCGGTGACGGCTGTTGGTGGTTTTGTGATATGCCCGTTTTACTGGCACCAGGAGCCGGTATTCATCCAGTAGGTTAAACAGGCGGTCTCGTCCGATATTCAGCCTTTTATCGGCCTGAGTGTTCAGCAGATAGTGCAGTTTACGCGCACCGATTCGAGGCTGACGACATCTGATACGGGCAACAAAATCAAGAACCTGAGCATGATGTTCCTGCCGTTTTCTGCACCTTGCGTTGTCCTGATACCATGCCTGTCTGCTGTGCCCCAGGAACTGACATGCACGCGTAACAGTTATTTTTGGGGCCGAACTTTGCGCGAGGACTTGCCGGGCCGCTTTTTTACGATACTCACCCCATAATCATTTTTCAGGACATTGATAACCGACTAAAAAAACTCAGCTTTCTGGTTCGCCAGCTCAAGCTGCTCTTCAAGTTATCTGGTTCTTTGCTCGGGTGTGAGCGGGATAGTTGTCTGAGTCACAGGCAGTTTCCTCTTCACCAGATCAGGAAGTCCGGGACTCCAGTCAAGCTGGCCATATTTACGCAACCAGACAAGAACGGTGGAGCGCCCCTGAATGCCATACCGCTGCTGGGCCTGTTTATAGGTCATCTCGCCTTTTTCAACCTGCTCAACAACAGCTATTTTAAAGGATAGAGGATAATCACGTTGGGTGCGTTTGAGCTCAGTCATCAACACGTTCTCCGGATTTAAGTCTGGAACGTGTCAACGCTATTCAGGACGGGTCATAGACACAAAAAAAGCCGCTATTGAGCGACTTGATTTGCATACTTTTGGTGCCGAAGGCCGGACTCGAACCGGCACGTATTTCTACGGTTGATTTTGAATCAACTGCGTCTACCGATTTCGCCACTTCGGCACTGAAGAGGTATGCGGAAAACGTTGTGGATTATACCTGTCACGCGTCACCATGCAAGCGCCAGCTTACGCCTGCCTCGCTAAGTGCTGAAAATTTCAGCATTGTCTTCCACGATGTGTAACCTCTATCACACTCCAGGAACCCCACCCGACCATGCTCTACACTTCCCGCAGCAAAGTCGCACCAACAACCGAACGGTTCCCGATGTCGAAAATTAACGATGCCATCCAGCATGTACGTGACGGTAAGGCGCGCTACCGCGTGGTTCTGAAAGCTGTCTTCTGATCCCTTTACCAGGTCGATTCTGCCCGGCCTTTAAGACATCTCGCAATCGGCTGAATTTAGTGGTGAAAACTTTTCAACCGTGCCTATACTCCAGGCAGGGAACTGGAGGAAATCTCATGAGCGAACCACTTTTAATTGCACGCACGTCGGACACGGAACTGTTTTTATTACCCGCTATGGCTAACCGTCACGGGCTGATTACTGGCGCAACGGGGACGGGTAAAACTGTCACGCTGCAAAAACTAGCGGAATCACTGTCAGAAATCGGTGTACCTGTGTTTATGGCCGATGTGAAAGGCGATTTGACCGGGGTTGCACAGGAAGGTACGACCTCGGAAAAACTGCTCGCTCGGTTAAAAAGTATCGGTGTCAACGACTGGCAACCGCATTCGAATCCAGCGGTGGTGTGGGATATTTTTGGTGAGAAAGGCCATCCAGTAAGGGCAACGGTCTCCGATCTGGGGCCGCTGTTGCTTGCACGACTGTTAAATCTTAACGACGTGCAAACTGGCGTGCTGGATATCATCTTCCGCATTGCTGACGATCAGGGACTGTTGTTGCTCGACTTTAAAGATCTTCGGGCCATTACCCAGTACATCGGAGATAACGCCAAATCATTCCAGAATCAGTATGGCAATATCAGTAGCGCATCTGTTGGTGCAATCCAACGCGGATTACTGTCGCTGGAGCAGCAAGGAGCGACGCATTTCTTTGGTGAACCGATGCTGGATATCAAAGACTGGATGCGTACTGATGCTAACGGTAAAGGCGTCATCAATATACTTAGCGCCGAAAAGCTCTACCAGATGCCAAAACTGTACGCTGCCAGTCTGCTGTGGATGCTTTCTGAATTGTATGAGCAACTGCCGGAAGCAGGGGATCTGGATAAACCGAAACTCGTCTTTTTCTTCGATGAGGCGCATCTGCTGTTTAACGATGCACCGCAAGTGCTGCTGGATAAAATTGAGCAGGTCATACGGCTTATCCGCTCGAAAGGCGTGGGCGTCTGGTTTGTCTCGCAAAACCCTTCGGATATACCCGACAACGTACTCGGGCAGTTGGGGAATCGCGTTCAACACGCTCTGCGCGCCTTTACGCCGAAAGACCAGAAAGCGGTGAAGACGGCAGCGCAAACCATGCGACCCAATCCAGCGTTTGATACAGAAAAGGCGATCCAGGAGCTGGGAACCGGCGAAGCGTTGATCTCATTTCTTGATGCGAAAGGTAGTCCTTCTGTAGTGGAGCGTGCAATGGTGATTGCACCTTGTTCACGGATGGGACCGGTGACAGAAGATGAGCGTAACGGCCTGATTAATCACTCCCCGGTGTATGGCAAGTATGAAGATGACGTGGATCGGGAATCTGCCTATGAGATGCTGCAAAAAGGAGTGCAAACCAGTACCGAACAGCAAAATAATCCACCAGCCAAAGGAAAAGAGATGGCTGTGGATGACGGTATTCTCGGTGGGTTAAAGGACATTTTGTTTGGCACTACCGGACCGCGTGGCGGAAAGAAAGATGGCGTAGTACAGACTATGGCGAAAAGTGCCGCCCGCCAGGTCACGAATCAAATTATACGCGGTGTGCTGGGGAGTTTACTTGGGGGAAGAAGAAGGTAAGTCAGGTGCGATTTGTCTTTGCCTGATGCGACGCTATCGCGTCTTATCAGGCCTACGCCACTGCAATATATTGAATTTGCATGATTTTGTAGGCCGAACAAGGCATTCACGCCGCATCCGGCATGAACAAAGCGCACTTTGCCAACAATGTAAAAGGGAGCTTTCGCTCCCTTTCTTCACTCATCTGGTTACGATTTTCTCATTAACAGCCACAGGCTGATTAAGAAGAAACTTGCACTTGGCAACAGTGCGCCGATGATCGGCGGGATGCCGTAAACCAACGTCAGCGGGCCGAAGATCTGATCCAGTACATAGAACACAAAACCGAAGCTGATACCGGTAACCACGCGCACGCCCATCGGCACGCTACGCAGTGGACCGAAGATGAACGACAGTGCCATCAGCATCATCACCGCCACGGATAGCGGCTGGAAGATTTTGCTCCACATGTTGAGCTGATAACGTCCGGCGTCCTGACCGCTCGACTTCAGATACTTCACATAGTTGTGCAAACCGCTGATGGAGAGTGCATCCGGATCCAGCGCCACCACGCCCAGTTTGTCTGGCGTGAGGTTGGTTTTCCAGGTGCCGCTCACGGTCTGAGAACCGGTGATTTGTTTTGGATTGGTCAGGTCAGATTCATCAACCTGCGACAGACGCCAGACTTTATGTTCAGGATCAAACTTCGCGGAAGCGGCATAGCGTACGGATTGCAGACGACGATTTTCGTTAAAGGCATAAATACTAATACCCCCTAACTCTTCGTCACCTTTAACCCGCTCAATGTAAACAAAGTTGTTGCCATCTTTTGCCCATAAGCCTTGCTGGGTAGAGAGCAACGAGCCGCCGTACATCGCCTGCGCACGGTAGTTACGTGCCATCTGCTCGCCCTGCGGCGCGACCCATTCTCCGATCGCCATCGTCAGCAATACCAGCGGAATGGCGGTTTTCATTACCGACAACGCTACCTGCATACGGGTAAAACCAGAAGCCTGCATCACCACCAGTTCGCTGCGTTGCGCCAACATCCCAAGACCAAGCAACGCACCCAGCAGAGCCGCCATCGGGAAGAAGATTTGCACATCTTTCGGCACGCTCAGCAGGGTATACATTCCTGCGCCTAACGCGTCGTAACTCCCCTGCCCGGCTTTTTTCAGCTGATCGACAAATTTGATAATGCCGGAGAGTGACACCAGCATGAACAGCGTCATCATGATGGTGGTGAAAATAGTTTTACCGATATAGCGGTCAAGTACGCCAAAAGGTTGCATCACACCGCTCCTTTACGCGAAAAACTGGCGCGCAGGCGGCGAACCGGCACCGTATCCCAAAGGTTGAGAACAATCGCCAAAGCCAGATAAATCAGGTTAACGGTCCACATCCACAGCGTCGGATCCAGCTTACCTTTGCCGCCGTTCGATTTCAGGGAGGTCTGGATCAGGAAGAAAAGCAGATACAGCAGCATGGCAGGCAGCATCGACAGTACACGCCCCTGACGCGGGTTAACCACACTCAGCGGTACGACCATCAACGCCATCATAAACACGGTGAATACCAGCGTGATACGCCAGTTTAGCTCCGCACGGGCGCGATCGGTGTCGGTGTTCCACAGTGTACGCATGTCCATCTGGTCGGTATCGTTCGGGTCGAGCGCCACCGCCTGGTGACCAATGATCGCCTGATAATCCTGGAAGTCAGTGATGCGGAAATCACGTAACAGTGCAGTGCCTTCGAAACGCGTTCCCTGATTGAGAGTCACCACCTGAGAGCCATCCCGCAACTGAGTTAAATGTCCGGAATCGGCCACTACCACGGAAGGACGTGCATTACCTTTTGGTCGGATTTGCGCGAGGAACACATCTTTGAAGTCGCTGCCGTCAACGCTTTCGATGAACAGCACCGAGCTGCCATTGGTCGCTTGCTGGAATTGCCCTTGCGCCAGCGCCGCCATGCCTGGGTTAGCTTTCGCTTCTGCCAGCACCTCATCCTGATGACGCGATGACCACGGCCCCGCCCACATGACGTTAACCGCCGCGACAATCGCCGTGAACACCGCGAGAACCATTGCCGCTTTCACCAGAACCGCTTTGCTCAGGCCGCAGGCATGCATTACCGTAATTTCACTTTCGGTATACAGTTTACCCAACGTCATCAGCAGCCCGAGGAACAGGCTTAATGGCAGGATAAGCTGCGCCATTTCCGGCACGCCCAACCCGAGAAGGGAGAGCACCAGGTTCGCCGGAATGTCGCCGTCAACCGCTGCGCCGAGGATCCTCACTAACTTTTGACAGAAGAAGATCAAAAGCAAGATGAAGAGTATCGCCAGCTGGCTTTTGAGCGTCTCCCGAACCAGATATCTTATGATTATCACTTTAAATACGCCCGTAAAAACTCGTCTTTTGCAGGATTTTAGCTTGTTTCATGGCTTAAACGTCATTTATTCTCTTGAGTCGTCGAAATCGTCGCTAAGATAATTATACTCAACGGATTCACCTCTCAGATTTTGTTCTGACGTGCCAATGCCGTAATAACGTTAAGATTAACACGAAGTCATCGCAACAGCGGACATGAGTTACGAAAGCTTGCAATTCTATCTGTAGCCACCGCCGTTGTCTTTAAGATTCAGGAGCGTAGTGCATGGAGTTTAGTGTAAAAAGCGGTAGCCCGGAGAAACAGCGGAGTGCCTGCATCGTCGTGGGCGTCTTCGAACCACGTCGCCTTTCTCCGATTGCAGAACAGCTCGATAAAATCAGCGATGGGTACATCAGCGCCCTGCTACGTCGGGGCGAACTGGAAGGAAAACCGGGGCAGACATTGTTGCTACACCATGTTCCGAATGTACTTTCCGAGCGAATTCTCCTTATTGGTTGCGGCAAAGAACGTGAGCTGGATGAGCGTCAGTACAAGCAGGTTATTCAGAAAACCATTAATACACTGAATGATACTGGCTCAATGGAAGCGGTCTGTTTCCTGACTGAACTGCACGTTAAAGGCCGTAACAACTACTGGAAAGTGCGTCAGGCGGTCGAGACAGCAAAAGAGACGCTCTACAGCTTTGACCAGCTTAAAACGAATAAGAGCGAGCCGCGTCGTCCGCTGCGTAAAATGGTGTTCAACGTGCCGACCCGCCGTGAGCTGACCAGCGGTGAGCGCGCGATCCAGCACGGTCTGGCGATTGCGGCCGGGATCAAAGCCGCGAAAGATCTCGGCAATATGCCGCCGAATATCTGTAACGCCGCTTACCTCGCTTCACAAGCGCGCCAGTTAGCTGACAGCTACAGCAAGAATGTCATCACCCGCGTTATCGGCGAACAGCAAATGAAAGAGCTGGGGATGCACTCCTATCTGGCGGTGGGGCAGGGTTCGCAAAACGAATCGCTGATGTCGGTGATTGAGTACAAAGGCAACGCGTCGGAAGATGCGCGCCCGATTGTGCTGGTGGGTAAAGGTTTAACCTTCGACTCCGGCGGTATATCCATCAAGCCTTCAGAAGGCATGGATGAGATGAAGTACGATATGTGCGGCGCGGCGGCGGTTTACGGCGTGATGCGCATGGTTGCAGAGCTGCAACTGCCGATTAACGTTATCGGCGTACTGGCAGGCTGCGAAAACATGCCTGGCGGTCGTGCCTATCGTCCGGGCGATGTGTTAACCACTATGTCCGGTCAAACCGTAGAAGTGCTGAACACCGACGCCGAAGGCCGTCTGGTGCTGTGCGATGTATTAACTTATGTTGAACGTTTTGAGCCGGAAGCGGTAATTGATGTGGCGACGCTGACCGGTGCCTGCGTGATCGCGCTGGGTCATCACATCACCGGCCTGATGGCGAACCATAATCCGCTGGCCCATGAGCTGATTGCCGCGTCTGAGCAGTCTGGCGACCGCGCATGGCGTTTACCGCTGGGTGACGAGTACCAGGAACAACTGGAATCCAATTTTGCCGATATGGCGAACATTGGCGGACGTCCTGGCGGGGCGATTACCGCAGGTTGCTTCCTGTCGCGCTTTACCCGTAAGTACAACTGGGCGCACCTGGATATCGCGGGAACCGCCTGGCGTTCTGGTAAAGCAAAAGGCGCAACCGGTCGTCCGGTAGCGTTGCTGGCACAGTTCCTGCTGAACCGCGCCGGATTTAACGGCGAAGAGTAAGTTTGCGTTTTACCCTCACCCTAACCCTCTCCCTAAGGGAGAGGGAACCGATCGAGCGCAATAGAAATTCATTGCTCATCTTTCAGGGTGAGGAATGCAGCAATATTTAAATCCACCACAAGAAGCCCCATATATGAAAAACGCAACGTTCTACCTTCTGGACAATGACACCACCGTCGATGGCTTAAGCGCCGTTGAGCAACTGGTGTGTGAAATTGCCGCAGAACGTTGGCGCAGCGGTAAGCGCGTGCTCATCGCCTGTGAAGATGAAAAACAGGCTTACCGGCTGGATGAAGCCCTGTGGGCGCGTCCGGCAGAAAGTTTTGTTCCGCACAATTTAGCGGGAGAAGGACCGCGCGGCGGCGCGCCGGTGGAGATCGCCTGGCCGCAAAAACGTAGCAGCAGCCCGCGCGATATATTGATTAGTCTGCGAACAAGCTTTGCAGATTTTGCCACCGCTTTCACAGAAGTGGTAGACTTCGTTCCTTATGAAGATTCTCTGAAACAACTGGCGCGCGAACGCTATAAAGCCTACCGCGTGGCTGGTTTCAACCTGAATACGGCAACCTGGAAATAATGGAAAAGACATATAACCCACAAGATATCGAACAGCCGCTTTACGAGCACTGGGAAAAGCAGGGCTACTTTAAGCCTAATGGCGATGAAAGCCAGGAAAGTTTCTGCATCATGATCCCGCCGCCGAACGTCACCGGCAGTTTGCATATGGGTCACGCCTTCCAGCAAACCATCATGGATACCATGATCCGCTATCAGCGTATGCAGGGTAAAAATACCCTGTGGCAGGTCGGTACTGACCACGCAGGGATCGCTACCCAGATGGTCGTTGAGCGCAAGATTGCCGCAGAAGAAGGTAAAACCCGTCACGACTACGGCCGCGAAGCTTTCATCGACAAAATTTGGGAATGGAAAGCGGAATCCGGCGGTACGATTACCCGTCAGATGCGCCGTCTCGGCAACTCCGTCGACTGGGAGCGTGAACGCTTCACCATGGACGAAGGCCTGTCCAATGCGGTGAAAGAAGTTTTCGTTCGTCTGTATAAAGAAGATCTGATTTACCGTGGTAAGCGCCTGGTAAACTGGGATCCGAAACTGCGCACCGCTATCTCTGACCTGGAAGTGGAAAACCGCGAATCGAAAGGTTCGATGTGGCATATCCGCTATCCGCTGGCTGACGGCGCGAAAACTGCTGATGGCAAAGATTATCTGGTCGTTGCGACTACCCGTCCGGAAACCCTGCTGGGCGACACCGGCGTGGCTGTTAACCCGGAAGATCCGCGTTACAAAGATCTGATTGGCAAATTTGTCATTCTGCCGCTGGTTAACCGTCGTATTCCGATCGTTGGTGACGAACACGCCGACATGGAAAAAGGCACCGGCTGTGTGAAGATCACTCCGGCGCACGACTTTAACGACTATGAAGTGGGTAAACGTCACGCCCTGCCGATGATCAACATCCTGACCTTTGACGGTGATATCCGTGAAAGCGCCCAGGTGTTCGATACCAAAGGCAACGAATCCGACGTTTATTCCAGCGAAATCCCGGCAGAGTTCCAGAAACTCGAGCGTTTTGCTGCGCGTAAAGCAGTCGTTGCTGCGGTTGACGCGCTCGGCCTGCTGGAAGAAATTAAACCGCACGATTTGACCGTTCCTTACGGCGACCGTGGCGGCGTGGTTATCGAACCGATGCTGACTGACCAGTGGTACGTGCGT
This sequence comes from Escherichia sp. MR, assembly GCF_005280595.1. Lineage (NCBI taxonomy): Bacteria > Pseudomonadati > Pseudomonadota > Gammaproteobacteria > Enterobacterales > Enterobacteriaceae > Escherichia > Escherichia sp. MR. The sequence goes on from NZ_SZVK01000002.1 coordinate 120,754, forward strand.
GCCGATGTACTGGCGAAACCGGCAGTTGAAGCGGTTGAGAACGGCGATATTCAGTTCGTACCGAAGCAGTACGAAAACATGTACTTCTCCTGGATGCGCGATATTCAGGACTGGTGTATCTCTCGTCAACTGTGGTGGGGTCACCGTATCCCGGCATGGTATGACGAAGCGGGTAACGTTTATGTTGGCCGCAACGAAGACGAAGTGCGTAAAGAAAATAACCTCGGTGCCGACGTTGCCCTGCGTCAGGACGAAGACGTTCTCGACACCTGGTTCTCTTCCGCGCTGTGGACTTTCTCTACGCTCGGCTGGCCGGAAAACACCGACGCCCTGCGTCAGTTCCACCCGACCAGCGTGATGGTTTCTGGCTTCGACATCATCTTCTTCTGGATTGCCCGCATGATCATGATGACCATGCACTTCATCAAAGATGAAAATGGCAAACCGCAGGTGCCGTTCCACACTGTTTACATGACCGGTCTGATTCGTGACGACGAAGGCCAGAAGATGTCTAAATCCAAGGGTAACGTGATTGACCCGCTGGATATGGTCGACGGTATTTCGCTGCCAGAACTGCTGGAAAAACGTACCGGTAATATGATGCAGCCGCAGCTGGCGGACAAAATCCGTAAGCGCACCGAGAAGCAGTTCCCGAACGGCATTGAGCCGCACGGTACTGACGCGCTGCGCTTCACCCTGGCGGCGCTGGCTTCTACCGGTCGTGACATCAACTGGGATATGAAGCGTCTGGAAGGTTACCGTAACTTCTGTAACAAACTGTGGAACGCCAGCCGCTTTGTGCTGATGAACACAGAAGGTCAGGATTGCGGCTTCAACGGTGGCGAAATGACGCTGTCGCTGGCGGATCGCTGGATTCTGGCGGAGTTCAACCAAACCATCAAAGCGTACCGCGAAGCACTGGATAGTTTCCGCTTCGATATCGCCGCAGGCATTCTGTATGAATTCACCTGGAACCAGTTCTGTGACTGGTATCTGGAGCTGACCAAGCCGGTAATGAACGGTGGAACTGAAGCCGAATTGCGCGGTACTCGCCACACGCTGGTTACGGTACTGGAAGGTCTGCTGCGCCTCGCGCATCCGATCATTCCGTTCATCACCGAAACTATCTGGCAGCGTGTGAAAGTGCTTTGCGGCATCACCGCTGACACCATCATGCTGCAGCCGTTCCCGCAGTACGATGCATCTCAGGTTGATGAAGCGGCGCTGGTCGACACCGAGTGGCTGAAACAGGCGATCGTTGCGGTACGTAACATCCGTGCAGAAATGAACATCGCGCCGGGCAAACCGCTGGAGCTGCTGCTGCGTGGTTGCAGCGCGGATGCAGAACGTCGCGTAAATGAAAACCGTGGCTTCCTGCAAACGCTGGCACGTCTGGAAAGCATCACCGTGCTGCCTGCCGATGACAAAGGTCCGGTTTCCGTTACTAAGATCGTCGACGGCGCTGAGCTGCTGATCCCGATGGCTGGACTCATCAACAAAGAAGATGAGCTGGCGCGTCTGGCAAAAGAAGTGGCGAAGATCGAAGGTGAAATCAGCCGTATCGAGAACAAGCTGGCGAACGAAGGCTTTGTCGCACGTGCACCGGAAGCGGTCATCGCGAAAGAGCGTGAGAAGCTGGAAGGTTATGCGGAAGCGAAAGCGAAGCTGATTGAACAACAGGCGGTTATTGCCGCGCTGTAATACGCACAGTGAAAACGAAGGCCGGAGAATGCTCCGGCCTTTTTATTTAGATAAACGGAACATACGGCATAATACCGCGAGATATCCACATTAACGGACCGCTATCCTGCGGTTTTTCATCATTCGCTAACGCCAGTGAATCAAGGTCACCCTGCACATGGGTATTATTGGCAATCCAGCTAATCATCCACATTTTCAGCCAGGGATAAGCCAGTCCACAGGTAATTGAAGAACCCATTAATACCGCAAACATGCGTAAAAGCACACCGAACGTGGAAACGGACGAATGAAAACGAATTGTTCCATTTGCCAGTGTCAGGTTATTCAGAAACAAACTACGTAACGTGACATAGAGATAACTGGCAAAAACAAGAATCGCAACAAAATAAAGGAAATAAGAAGCCATAATCTGCGGGTAATATTGCAATACAAGCTCACCACCAGCATCAGACCTACCCAACATGGTCATCATCATTACCTGCTGAAATACTGGCGCAATCATAATACCAATCACAATGATGAAAGGAACCATGGTTAATATTGCGAGCATACAACCTTTAATGCATTCTTTTACGTTTACCTGAACAGAAAACTTATGAATGCCAAAAGTTGCATTGTTACCCAGCAATGGCATCCATTTACTGTAGGTTATACCATTGACGACACCCAGCCCGATGGCAGAAAGCAAACTTAACGCGACTAAGTTAAAGAATAATCCTCCTATCGATGTCGTCAATTGCGCAATAAGATACAGTGCGAACCAAAACGCTAACGCCAACAAAACAGGCAGACCTAACATAACCCACCATGCACGGAGCATCGAGCAGTTAAAGCCAAAGCGAATGCCATTCAGTGAGGTCATGTTCGCCTGATATTGTAGACTCTTCACTGCCATGCAAGGAATACCGCAGCTCAAGAGAGCAAACAGGAGAAAACCAAGAACAAAGTGCTGGCCTGAAAAACAAGAAATACTGAGAAGATAAACGACAATAATAAGGAACATGCTAACGAAAATGGCACCACCAGTTCCCTTATAACTAAATGGTTGCCCATTGAGTGTCACATGTTGATAAATATAACGACGGCATTTCACCAATGCCCACGGCCCATATATTCCCAGAGTAATAATTGTCAGTAAAAAATTCACAAGACAAATAAGAAAATACTCACCACCTTTGCCTGTAAAAACAAACGCGTGACGAGAATTATCTTTCCCGACGTTTACACCATTCATGAATCATATCCCTAAAATAAATTCCATTCATATAGATAATAATCCCAGTAAATTAATACTGGTACGCCTAGAATACGCTTTCTCAAAGAGATATATGCTTAATATTTTCTGATTTATCTTCTTCTTGCACCGCATAAGCGAGGGTGGTATTAAAGTGAGCTATAAATCATACATTTGAAATTGAGCTATGCTATGAATGTTGTCACTTCTCCCGCGCTCCGTTTGCGCAAACTTACTGCCGCCGATAATCCCGCCATCGCCAGCGTCATCCGCCAGGTATCCGCAGAATACGGTCTTACCGCTGATAAAGGCTACACCGTCGCCGATCCCAATCTCGACGAATTGTATCAAGTGTATAGTCAGCCCAGTCATGCGTATTGGGTAGTTGAATACAATGGCGAAGTGGTGGGTGGCGGCGGGATTGCGCCATTAGCAGGTAGTGAATCGGACATTTGCGAACTGCAAAAGATGTATTTTCTTCCTGCTATTCGCGGTAAAGGACTGGCGAAAAAACTGGCCTTAATGGCGATGGAGCAGGCGCGAGAAATGGGCTTCAAACGCTGCTATCTGGAAACGACCGCTTTTTTAAAAGAAGCGATTGGTTTGTATGAACATTTAGGTTTTCAACATATCGATTACGCACTTGGTTGCACGGGCCATGTCGATTGTGAAGTGCGGATGCTGCGTAAACTCTAAAAAAATGCCCGCTAGTGTGTACTAGCGGGCATTTTAATCAATTAATTAGTGACGAACACCGTCATCATCTTCGTCGACATAATCTTCATCGTCGCCATCTTCGCCGTTAGGATCTTCAAAGTAAGTGCCCCAACCGTCGTATTCAACGTCGAACTTCTCTGCCAGGTTCATCAATTGCTCAACCTGGGCGTCGATAAGATCGGCATTCAACGCGCATTCGCTGAGGATGTCACAGCAAATTACGATATCGCCATCTTCCACTTCCAACTCTTCCGGATCGGTCACTTCGTAACCAAGTTTAAACGCTTCAACCGCTGCTTTTTCCAGGGTTTCCAGATCGTCTGCGGAAAGGTGATGTTCGATGGTGTACAGCGCGTCCGGATCGCTGCCATCTTCCAGTAATTCTTCAATAATCAAACGCGTTTCTTCACGCTGTTCTTCCAGTTGTTCCGGGTTTGCCATGGCTCATTCCTCTTAATGTCCTGCCGATACTCTTATTGTCACACACCACTGACATTGCCTCCACCTTTGTGACAAAGATTTATGTTTTAGGCTTGCAAATGAATAATCATCCATATAAATTGAATTTTAATTCATTACGGCGTTAGCCACAGGAGGGATCTATGTCCGGGTTTTATCATAAACATTTCCTGAAATTACTCGATTTCACGCCAGCTGAACTCAACAGCCTGCTGCAGTTAGCTGCGAAGCTGAAAGCCGATAAGAAAAACGGCAAAGAAGAAGCCAGACTCACAGGTAAAAATATCGCGCTCATCTTCGAAAAAGACTCGACCCGTACCCGATGCTCTTTCGAAGTTGCCGCATATGACCAGGGTGCTCGCGTCACTTATCTCGGCCCCAGCGGCAGCCAGATTGGCCATAAAGAGTCGATTAAAGATACCGCCAGCGTGCTTGGTCGCATGTATGACGGTATTCAGTATCGCGGCTATGGTCAGGAGATTGTCGAAACGCTGGCGGAATATGCAGGTGTGCCGGTATGGAACGGCCTGACTAATGAGTTTCATCCTACACAGCTTCTGGCGGATTTGCTGACCATGCAGGAGCATTTACCAGGTAAAGCGTTCAATGAGATGACGCTGGTTTATGCCGGAGATGCACGCAACAACATGGGTAACTCAATGCTGGAAGCTGCGGCGTTGACCGGTCTGGATTTACGCCTGGTAGCGCCACAAGCGTGCTGGCCGGAAGCTTCGCTGGTTACGGAATGCCGCGCCCTGGCACAGCAAAATGGCGGGAATATAACGCTGACAGAAGATATCGCAGCAGGCGTTAAAGGTGCCGACTTTATTTACACCGATGTGTGGGTGTCGATGGGGGAAGCGAAAGAGAAATGGGCAGAACGTATTGCATTACTGCGTGATTATCAGGTGAATAGCAAAATGATGCAGTTAACCGGTAATCCAGACGTCAAATTCCTGCACTGCCTGCCCGCGTTTCATGACGACCAAACGACGCTAGGTAAAAAGATGGCAGAAGAGTTTGGCCTGCACGGTGGGATGGAAGTGACGGATGAGGTCTTTGAATCTGCCGCCAGTATTGTTTTTGATCAGGCGGAAAACCGCATGCATACCATCAAAGCGGTAATGGTTGCGACGCTCGCCCAATAACGCCAGTACCGGAGGCGGCGTAACGTCGCCTCCGGCATAATCCACTTACGCCATCAGCATTTTCACAACCGCTTTGCGAACCTGGGCTGGCTCGCCCACTGCGCACAGTGGCTTGTGTACTTCACCCGGATAGAACACGACAAAGTCGCCTTCATTGAGGATAACTGTTTTCTCCTCAACACCTTCTGGCAAAAAGGCGATGTCTTTATCGGCTAACCAATCGGTATCCGGCGTGCCCGCAGGTTGTGTGCTGAAGGTCATGCCTTCCTGCCCCTTTAGCACAATCTGAATATCGAGATAGCGGGCATGGTACTCGGCGCGGCGTGCTTCATACGGCTCGGTCATATCTTCAGAGATAAGATAAAACAGACGGTTGCCTTCGATGTCGTGCTTACCTTTTGGCGTTTCTGCCGTAACGTGCGCTTTAATATACTCAATCGCCTGACGTAATTCTTCCGGCAACCATTGCTGGAGATTATGAATATTTCCGATGATCATTTTTTTCATTCCCTCAATTAAAACATCGTTTCATTTCTATTGTTATACGTAATTCCTTACTGCCATACCAGCATTTTTTGCCGCCTGATTGCGCCAGCGCATATTTTCCCCCACATTCCCCACCAAAATTCATTTCGTTATAAATTCAAATTTGAAGCATATAAATTCACAACAATCGTTTACCTTGGAAGTTTCTTGCATTAATCGCTTGATCCCACTTTCTGGCTGAGTATAATGCCGGACAATTTGCCGGGAGGATGTATGGTTCAGTGTGTTCGACATTTTGTCTTACCGCGTCTGAAAAAAGACGCTGGCCTGCCGTTTTTCTTCCCGTTGATCACCCATTCCCAGCCCCTCAATCGAGGGGCTTTTTTTTGCCCAGGCGTCAGGAGATAAACATGGCTAATCCGCTATATCAAAAACACATCATTTCCATAAATGACCTTAGTCGCGATGACCTTAATCTGGTGCTGGCGACAGCGGCGAAACTGAAAGCAAACCCGCAACCAGAGTTGTTGAAACATAAAGTGATTGCCAGTTGCTTCTTCGAAGCATCAACCCGCACCCGCCTCTCTTTCGAAACCTCGATGCACCGCCTGGGCGCTAGTGTGGTGGGATTCTCTGACAGCGCAAACACCTCACTGGGAAAAAAAGGTGAAACGCTGGCTGATACCATCTCGGTTATCAGCACTTACGTCGATGCAATTGTGATGCGCCATCCGCAGGAAGGTGCGGCGCGCCTGGCAACCGAGTTTTCCAGCAATGTGCCGGTGCTGAACGCCGGTGATGGTTCCAACCAACATCCGACGCAAACCTTGCTGGATCTGTTCACCATTCAGGAAACCCAGGGACGTCTGGACAATCTTCGTGTCGCAATGGTCGGCGACCTGAAATATGGTCGCACCGTTCACTCCCTGACCCAGGCGCTGGCGAAATTCGACGGCAACCGTTTCTACTTCATCGCCCCGGATGCGCTGGCAATGCCGCAGTACATTCTGGACATGCTTGATGATAAAGGTATCGCCTGGAGCCTGCATAGTTCCATTGAAGAAGTGATGACGGAAGTGGACATTTTGTATATGACCCGCGTGCAAAAAGAGCGCCTGGACCCGTCCGAATACGCCAACGTAAAAGCGCAGTTTGTCCTGCGCGCCAGCGATCTTCACAACGCCAAAGCCAATATGAAAGTGCTGCATCCGCTGCCGCGTATTGATGAAATTGCGACAGATGTCGATAAAACGCCGCACGCCTGGTACTTCCAGCAAGCAGGCAATGGGATTTTCGCTCGCCAGGCGTTACTGGCACTGGTTCTGAATCGCGATCTGGTACTGTAAGGGGAAATTGAGATGACACACGATAATAAATTGCAGGTTGAAGCTATTAAACGCGGCACGGTAATTGACCATATCCCCGCCCAGATCGGTTTTAAGCTATTGAGTCTGTTCAAGCTGACCGAAACGGATCAGCGTATCACCATCGGTCTGAACCTGCCTTCTGGCGAGATGGGGCGCAAGGATCTGATCAAGATCGAAAATACCTTTTTGAGTGAAGATCAGGTAGACCAACTGGCGCTGTACGCACCGCAAGCCACGGTAAATCGTATCGACAACTATGAAGTGGTTGGTAAATCGCGCCCCAGCCTGCCGGAGCGCATCGACAATGTGCTGGTTTGCCCGAACAGCAACTGTATCAGCCATGCCGAACCGGTTTCTTCCAGCTTTGCCGTGCGAAAACGCGCCAATGACATCGCGCTCAAATGTAAATACTGTGAAAAAGAGTTTTCCCATAATGTGGTGCTGGCCAATTAATTGCGGTTGGTAATAAAAGTCTGGCTCCCTATAATGAGCCAGACTTTTTACCGCTGTAATAAAGGAGAAATCATGAGCAAAACTATCGCGACGGAAAATGCACCGGCAGCTATCGGTCCTTACGTACAGGGCGTTGATCTGGGCAATATGATCATCACCTCCGGTCAGATCCCGGTAAATCCGAAAACGGGCGAAGTACCGGCAGACGTCGCTGCACAGGCACGTCAGTCGCTGGATAACGTAAAAGCGATCGTCGAAGCCGCTGGCCTGAAAGTGGGCGACATCGTTAAAACCACCGTGTTTGTGAAAGATCTGAACGACTTCGCAACCGTAAATGCCACTTACGAAGCCTTCTTCACCGAACACAACGCCACCTTCCCGGCACGTTCTTGCGTTGAAGTTGCCCGTCTGCCGAAAGACGTGAAGATTGAGATCGAAGCGATCGCTGTTCGTCGCTAATCTTGATGGAAATCCGGGCTATCGTGCCCGGATTAAGTCTGATGACAAAAGCAAAATCGCCTGATGCGCTACGCTTATCAGGCCTGGGTGATTCCTGCAATTTATTGAATTTGTAGGCTGGATAAGGCGTTTACGCCGCATCCGGCATGAACAAAGCTCACTTTATCTGCAATCTGAATCCGGGCTACCATGCCCAGCTTATTCTTTACTGCCAACCATAACGACGGCTATAGAACCCTTTCACCAACTGCGTTAACGTCATATATCCTGCCAGAATCGCAATCAGCCACGGGAAGTAACTTAACGGTAGCGCCTGCAATTGCAGATAACTGGCCAGCGGCGAAAACGGCAACGCGATCCCGACAATCATCACGATTACGGTCATGATCATTAACGGCCACGATGCACGACTCTGAATAAACGGTACACGACGGGTACGGATCATATGCACAATCAGCGTTTGAGACAGTAATCCCACCACGAACCAGCCCGACTGGAACAGTGTTTGCGTTTCCGGCGTGTTGGCATGGAATACCCACCACATCAGGCAAAACGTCAGAATATCGAAGATCGAACTGATCGGTCCGAAGAAGATCATAAAACGCCCCAGATCCGCCGGATTCCAACGCTGCGGCTTTTGAATTTGCTCGTCATCAACGTTATCAAACGGGATCGCCACCTGTGACACATCGTACAGCAGGTTCTGGATCAGTAAGTGTAACGGCAGCATCGGCAGAAAGGGCAAGAAAGCACTCGCCACCAGCACGCTGAACACATTACCGAAGTTAGAACTCGCCGTCATTTTGATGTATTTCAGCATGTTAGAGAAAGTCCGGCGCCCTTCAATAACCCCCTCTTCCAGCACCATCAGGCTTTTTTCCAGCAGGATGATATCAGCCGCTTCACGGGCAATATCTACCGCGCCGTCCACAGAAATGCCGATATCCGCAGCGCGTAAGGCGGGCGCATCATTAATACCATCGCCCATAAAGCCAACCACATGCCCTTCGCGCTTTAGCAACGTTACGATGCGTTCCTTATGCATCGGCGTCAGGCGAGCAAACAGCGTGGTGCGCTGTGCGAGATTTGCCAGTTCGTCATCAGATAGCGTTTCAATATCACTACCAATGACCACCTCTCCCGCGTCCAGCCCCACTTCATGGCACACTTTCGCCGCCACTAATTCACTGTCACCAGTGAGGATTTTCACGGTAATTCCACTCGCTTTTAATGCCCGCAGCGCCGGAGCGGTTGTCTCTTTTGGCGGATCAAGAAAAGCGATATATCCTTCGAGGATCAGGTCGGATTCATCCGCCCGCTGGTAATCTCCTTCACGCGCGGGCAGATATTTCGTCGCCACCGCAACCACGCGCAGCCCCTGACGATTCAGCGTATCAGTAACCCGCTTAATCTTACGCAGCATGGTGTCATCGAGCGGCACAATCTCGTCATTGTGGCGCACCTGTGAACACACATTAAGGATCTCCTGCAATGCGCCTTTGCACACCAGCTGATGATGTTCGGTATTTTCTGCCACTACCACCGACATCCGGCGACGCTCAAAATCAAACGGAATCTCATCAATTTTCTGCCAACGGCTGGCCAGCGAACGCGCCGACTCTTCATCCGTACCTTCGAGCACCGCTGTATCAAGCAGGTTTTTAAGCCCGGTCTGGTAATGACTGTTCAACCACGCGCTATGCAGCACGCGTTCGCTGGTTTTACCGGAGATATCGGTATGATTCTCCAGCACAATTTTATCCTGCGTCAGGGTGCCGGTTTTATCGGTACACAGAATATCCATAGCGCCAAAGTTCTGAATGGCATCCAGATGTTTGACGATCACCTTCTGTTTCGACAGCTTTACTGCGCCACGCGCCAGCGTTGAGGTGACAATCATCGGCAACATTTCCGGCGTTAAACCCACCGCTACCGAAAGCGCAAACAGCGCCGCTTCCCACCAGTCGCCTTTGGTGTAACCGTTGATCAACAGCACCACCGGTGCCATCACCAGCATAAAGCGAATCAGCAGCATACTGACGCGGCTGATCCCTTGCTGAAAGGCATTCGGCTCGCTTTCCTGCTCACTAACACGCCCCGCCAGTTGACCAAACCAGGTGTTGGCACCTGTGGCAATCACCATCGCTTGTGCCGTGCCGCTCACCACGGTGGTGCCCATAAAACACAGGGTGTCACACTCCAGCGGATTGCTGTGCTCCGGCTGGCGAGTGGTTGCAGCTTTTTCTACGGGCAGAGACTCACCGGTTAACGACGCCTGAGCGACGAACAGATCCCGCGCCTGCAAAATACGCAAATCTGCCGGGATCATATCCCCCGCCGCCAGTTTAATAATATCACCGGGCACCAGCTGGTCGATCGGGATCTCCAGCCAGCCATTTTCGCCTTTGCTGTTAATAACGCGCAGCACCGTCGCGGTATTGCTGACCATCGCTTTCAGGGCATCTGCCGCTTTGGTGGAACGCGCTTCCTGAATAAAGTTCAGCAGCGTGGAAATAGCCACCATTAACGCGATAACGCCTGCGGCAAATAAATCTTCCGTGGCGTAAGAAATGCCGCCAAGGATCGTGAGCAAAATATTAAAGGGGTTGCGATAGCAGACCCACAAATGTACCCACCACGGCGATGGTTGTTGCGCAGGTAATTTATTTTCGCCATGTTTTTCACGGGCAACTTCCACTTCCGCCTGATTCAACCCTTCCGGGTGGGTGTCGAACGTGTTCCATAATTCTTCTTCGGGCATCACCGCCATTTTCAGGCAATGCGCGCTTAAGGAAGGCGGGATTGGTGCATTCGCTGTCTGCTGCGCACCCGGTAGCGGATCGCGACGGATCAGACGGGAAGGTAAATGGCGAATGAGCCGGGTAAAAATTTCTTTAAACATAGGGTGTCCCTCCGCACTGTCTGGAACAGTGCAGAAATATCTTCAGGCGTGGCGAAGCCTTACCTGAAGGTAATAAATATGAGCAGGGACGTTAAAACGTCACGGCCTTACGCATCCGGTAACGCCGTGAAAAGAGGGGCTTACCGGAAAAGTTTTAATCTCCGTCGAGGGAGAGGCGTGGGATCAGGTTCCATATAACCTCCGGTAAGTGAATAAATAGCGCCGCGAATCCAATAATATTCGTAGCATTTATGCCGATATAATACCTGTCGGCAACTAAACCAACGATAAACCAGACTTTGCCCATTGCTGAATGCGCGGGTAAAGTTAGTCTCTAATAATTAAACAACACGTTACGGGATAACAGGATGCAAAATCGGCTGACCATCAAAGACATCGCGCGCTTGAGCGGCGTGGGAAAATCCACTGTTTCCCGGGTGCTGAATAACGAAAGCGGCGTGAGCCAGCGCACACGTGAACGTGTTGAAGCAGTGATGAATCAGCATGGATTTTCCCCTTCCCGCTCTGCGCGCGCCATGCGTGGGCAAAGCGATAAAGTGGTCGCCATCATCGTGACACGTCTGGATTCGCTGTCAGAAAATCTCGCGGTTCAGACCATGCTGCCGGCGTTCTATGAACAGGGTTACGACCCCATCATGATGGAAAGCCAGTTTTCACCACAATTAGTTGCCGAACATCTGGGCGTTTTGAAACGTCGTAATATCGACGGCGTAGTGCTGTTTGGTTTTACCGGTATAACCGAAGAGATGTTAGCCCACTGGCAGTCATCGCTGGTGCTGCTGGCACGCGACGCAAAGGGCTTTGCTTCAGTCTGTTATGACGACGAAGGGGCGATCAAAATCCTGATGCAACGACTGTATGACCAGGGGCATCGCAATATCAGTTATCTCGGCGTGCCGCACAGTGACGTGACGACCGGTAAGCGACGTCATGAAGCCTACCTTGCGTTCTGCAAAGCGCATAAACTGCATCCCGTCGCCGCTCTGCCTGGCCTCGCCATGAAGCAAGGTTATGAGAACGTGGCAAAAGTCATTACCCATGAAACCACCGCGTTGCTGTGCGCAACTGACACGCTGGCACTTGGCGCAAGTAAATACCTGCAAGAGCAACGCATCGATACCTTACAGCTGGCGAGCGTTGGTAATACACCGTTGATGAAGTTCCTCCATCCGGAGATCGTCACCGTTGACCCAGGCTACGCAGAAGCCGGACGCCAGGCGGCCTGCCAGTTAATCAAACAGATAACCGGGCGCAGCGAACCGCAACAAATCATCATCCCCGCCACCCTGTCCTGATCGTTTCCTGAACGATAAATTGTGATCTTTGCCGTATTTCGGGAACGTTCCCGTTTTTAATTTTTCCTTCCCACTATATTCTGCCGTCAACCTAATATGTCATCTGCCACGGGGCCTTATGATGAGCAAAGTGAACCAAACGGATATCGATCGGTTGATTGAACTGGTCGGTGGGCGCGGCAATATTGCGACGGTGAGCCACTGTATTACTCGCCTGCGCTTTGTCCTCAACCAACCGGCCAATGCCAGACCGAAAGAAATTGAACAACTCCCCATGGTGAAAGGTTGTTTCACCAATGCCGGACAATTTCAGGTGGTGATTGGCACCAACGTTGGCGATTACTATCAAGCACTGATAGCGACCACCGGACAGGCGCAGGTCGATAAAGAGCAGGTGAAAAAAGCCGCCAGGCAGAATATGAAATGGCATGAGCAGTTGATCTCCCATTTCGCAGAGATCTTCTTCCCGTTACTGCCCGCGCTGATTAGCGGCGGTTTGATCCTCGGTTTTCGTAATGTGATCGGCGATCTGCCCATGAGCAACGGCCAGACATTGGCGCAAATGTACCCTTCCCTGCAAACGATCTACGATTTTCTGTGGTTGATCGGTGAGGCGATCTTCTTCTATCTGCCGGTCGGGATTTGCTGGTCGGCGGTGAAAAAGATGGGCGGCACGCCGATCCTCGGTATCGTGCTTGGCGTAACGCTGGTTTCTCCACAACTGATGAACGCCTATCTACTCGGGCAGCAGGTGCCGGAAGTGTGGGACTTTGGCATGTTCAGTATTGCGAAAGTAGGCTATCAGGCGCAGGTGATCCCGGCGCTGTTAGCCGGGCTGGCGCTGGGCTTTATTGAAACTCGCCTTAAGCGCATCGTGCCGGATTATCTCTATCTGGTGGTTGTACCGGTCTGCTCGCTGATCCTCGCGGTGTTCCTCGCCCATGCGCTGATTGGTCCGTTTGGTCGCATGATTGGCGATGGCGTTGCCTTTGCGGTACGTCACCTGATGACTGGCAGCTTTGCCCCTATTGGCGCGGCATTGTTTGGCGTCCTCTATGCGCCGCTGGTCATTACCGGCGTACACCAGACCACGCTTGCCATTGATATGCAGATGATTCAAAGCATGGGCGGTACGCCAGTCTGGCCGCTGATTGCCCTTTCGAATATTGCTCAGGCGTCGGCAGTGGTAGGAATTATTATCGCCAGCCGTAAACAGAACGAGCGGGAAATTTCGGTTCCAGCGGCGATCTCCGCTTATCTTGGGGTTACTGAGCCGGCAATGTACGGCATCAACCTGAAATATCGCTTCCCGATGCTGTGCGCGATGATTGGTTCCGGTCTGGCGGGATTGCTCTGCGGCCTGAACGGCGTTATGGCGAATGGCATCGGCGTTGGTGGTCTGCCTGGTATTCTCTCCATTCAGCCGAGCTACTGGCAGGTATTTGCGCTGGCAATGGCTATCGCCATCATCATCCCGATTGTGCTCACCTCGTTTATCTACCAGCGAAAACACCGCCTGGGCACGCTGAACATTGTTTAATTTTCTTCGGGGCGCACTTGCGCCCCCTCGCATTTGCAGGAATGACGTAATGACTAATCTTCCCCACTGGTGGCAAAACGGCGTTATCTACCAGATTTATCCAAAGAGTTTTCAGGACACCACGGGCAGCGGCACCGGCGATCTGCGAGGAGTCACCCTGCGCCTCGACTATCTACAAAAACTGGGCGTTAATGCTATCTGGTTGACACCTTTTTATGTCTCCCCACAGATCGATAACGGATACGACGTAGCGAACTATACGGCGATTGATCCCACCTACGGTACGCTGGACGACTTTGATGAACTGGTGGCGCAGGCGAAATCGCGCGGTATTCGCATTATCCTTGATATGGTGTTTAACCATACTTCTACCCAACACGCCTGGTTTCGCGAGGCGCAGAACAAAGAAAGTCCTTATCGTCAGTTTTATATCTGGCGTGACGGCGAACCAGGAATACCACCAAATAACTGGCGTTCTAAATTCGGTGGCAATGCCTGGCGCTGGCACGCAGAAAGCGAACAGTATTACTTGCATCTGTTTGCACCAGAACAGGCCGATCTCAACTGGGAAAACCCAGCAGTACGCACAGAACTGAAAAAAGTCTGTGAGTTCTGGGCCGATCGCGGGGTAGACGGGCTGCGCCTGGATGTGGTGAATCTGATTTCCAAAGACCAGAACTTCCCCAACGATCTGGATGGCGACGGGCGTCGCTTCTACACCGACGGACCACGAGCACACGAGTTTTTGCACGAAATGAACCGCGATGTCTTTACGCCACGCGGATTAATGACTGTGGGTGAAATGTCCTCCACCAGCCTTGAACATTGTCAGCGATACGCGGCACTGACAGGCAGTGAATTGTCGATGACCTTTAATTTTCATCACCTGAAGGTCGATTATCCCGGCGGTGAAAAATGGACGCTGGCTAAACCTGACTTTGTGGCGTTAAAAACATTGTTCCGCCACTGGCAACAGGGAATGCACAACGTTGCGTGGAATGCTTTGTTCTGGTGTAACCACGATCAGCCGCGCATTGTTTCTCGCTTTGGTGATGAAGGTGAATACCGCGTGCCTGCGGCAAAAATGCTGGCGATGGTGCTGCATGGTATGCAGGGAACGCCGTATATCTACCAGGGCGAAGAGATTGGTATGACCAACCCACATTTCACGCGCATTACTGACTATCGCGACGTGGAGAGCCTCAATATGTTTGCCGAGCTGCGCAACGATGGGCGTGACGCCGAAGAGCTATTGGCAATCCTCGCCAGTAAATCCCGTGACAACAGCCGCACGCCAATGCAATGGAGCAACGGCGATAACGCAGGGTTTACTACCGGCAAGCCGTGGATTGGTCTGTGTGATAACTATCGCGAAATCAACGTAGAATCTGCGCTGGCCGATGAATCTTCGGTGTTTTACACCTACCAGAAGTTAATCACGTTGCGTAAACAAGAACCCATTCTGACATGGGGCAATTACCAGGATCTCCTGCCAAACAGTCCTGTATTGTGGTGCTATCGCCGCGAATGGCTGGGGCAAACTTTATTGGTGATTGCCAACCTTAGCCGTGACGTACAGCCCTGGCAACCAACGCAAATCAGCGGCGACTGGCAACTGTTAATGCATAACTATGAAGAAGCCTCCTCTCAACCGGGAGCCATGACATTGCGGCCATTTGAGGCTGTCTGGTGGTTGCAGAGATAATTCTTCTCCAGGCCCCGGTAAAGCGAGTATTTCCGGGGCCTTATCTGTCAGCGCATTGTTTTTGTTGGTTTTTTGAACAGAAAATTATTAAAAAATTTACACATCGCTGTAGCGCCCGTCATCCGTACACTCTGCTTTTTACTTTGAGCTAAATCAAAAAAACCTTAAACATCCTTAATGCAAAGCACTATATATAGACTTTAAAATGCCTCTCAACCCAATATGTTGTATCCGTCGACTATACTTGCACCAAGACACACGCCAACAAAGCCGACAAAATTGTGGATAAAGCGGATTGGGATTGCAGTAACTCCCCGTAAAAAGAGCTAAATAAAGCGGGGCGCACTTCCCAACTTTCTGTGTATAACCTGTTCTTAAAAATATGGAGCGATCATGACACCGCATGTGATGAAACGAGACGGCTGCAAAGTGCCGTTTAAATCAGAGCGCATCAAAGAAGCCATTCTGCGTGCAGCTAAAGCAGCGGAAGTCGATGATGCAGATTATTGTGCCACTGTTGCCGCTGTCGTCAGCGAGCAAATGCAAGGCCGCAACCAGGTCGATATCAACGAAATCCAGACCGCAGTTGAAAACCAGCTGATGTCAGGCCCGTACAAACAACTGGCTCGTGCTTACATCGAGTACCGTCACGATCGCGACATCGAACGTGAAAAACGCGGTCGCCTGAACCAGGAGATCCGTGGCCTGGTCGAGCAGACCAACTCTTCGTTACTCAATGAAAACGCCAACAAAGACAGCAAGGTAATTCCAACCCAGCGCGACCTGCTGGCCGGTATTGTTGCTAAACACTATGCACGCCAGCACCTGCTGCCGCGTGACGTGGTGCAGGCGCATGAGCGTGGCGATATTCACTACCACGACCTCGATTACTCGCCGTTCTTCCCGATGTTCAACTGCATGTTGATCGACCTGAAAGGTATGCTAACTCAGGGCTTTAAGATGGGGAACGCCGAGATCGAACCACCGAAGTCGATCTCCACTGCCACCGCAGTAACTGCGCAGATTATCGCCCAGGTTGCCAGCCATATTTATGGCGGCACCACCATTAACCGTATCGACGAAGTTCTGGCTCCGTTTGTCACCGCCAGCTACAACAAGCACCGTAAAACGGCGGAGGAGTGGAGCATTCCGGATGCTGAAGGCTACGCCAACTCTCGTACCATCAAAGAGTGCTACGACGCCTTCCAGTCGCTGGAGTACGAAGTAAATACCCTGCACACCGCCAACGGTCAAACACCGTTTGTAACCTTTGGCTTTGGTCTGGGCACCAGCTGGGAGTCGCGCCTGATTCAGGAATCCATCCTGCGTAACCGCATCGCAGGCTTGGGTAAAAACCGCAAAACCGCCGTGTTCCCGAAACTGGTGTTTGCGATTCGCGATGGCCTGAACCATAAAAAAGGCGATCCGAACTACGACATCAAACAGCTGGCGCTGGAGTGCGCAAGCAAGCGCATGTATCCGGATATCCTGAACTACGATCAGGTAGTGAAAGTCACCGGTTCGTTTAAAACCCCGATGGGTTGCCGCAGCTTCCTCGGCGTATGGGAAAACGAAAACGGCGAGCAGATCCACGATGGTCGCAACAACCTCGGCGTGATCAGCCTGAACCTGCCACGTATTGCGCTGGAAGCGAAAGGCGATGAAGCCACCTTCTGGAAGTTGCTGGATGAACGTCTGCTGCTGGCACGTAAGGCGCTGATGACCCGTATCGCTCGTCTCGAAGGCGTGAAAGCGCGCGTGGCTCCTATCCTCTATATGGAAGGTGCTTGTGGCGTGCGTCTGAATGCCGACGATGATGTTTCTGAAATCTTCAAAAACGGTCGTGCGTCTATTTCGCTGGGTTACATCGGTATCCACGAAACCATTAACGCGCTGTTCGGCGGCGAGCATGTTTATGACAACGAGCAGCTTCGCGCGAAAGGTATTGCGATTGTTGAACGTCTGCGTCAGGCGGTGGATCAGTGGAAAGAAGAGACTGGCTACGGTTTCAGCCTTTACAGCACGCCAAGTGAAAACCTGTGCGACCGCTTCTGCCGTCTCGATACCGCTGAGTTTGGCGTGGTGCCGGGCGTGACCGATAAAGGTTACTACACCAACAGTTTCCACCTTGATGTGGAGAAAAAGGTGAACCCTTACGACAAGATCGACTTTGAAGCACCTTACCCGCCGCTGGCTAACGGTGGTTTCATTTGCTACGGCGAGTATCCAAACATTCAGCACAACCTGAAGGCGCTGGAAGATGTCTGGGATTACAGCTATCAGCATGTACCGTATTACGGCACCAATACACCGATTGATGAGTGCTACGAGTGTGGCTTTACCGGTGAGTTTGAGTGCACCAGCAAAGGCTTCACCTGCCCGAAATGTGGTAACCATGACACCTCCCGTGTGTCGGTGACTCGCCGCGTGTGCGGATATTTAGGTAGCCCGGATGCGCGTCCGTTTAACGCCGGTAAGCAGGAAGAAGTTAAGCGCCGCGTTAAACATTTGGGAAATGGGCAGATAGGTTAAGCCTTCCCCCCTCACCCTAACCCTCTCCCTCAGGGAGAGGGGACCGTTCCGTGCCCCTTCTTGACTCCCGACATAATGAGTTGCCTCTAGCCAGTTGGTGTCGTCGCAAGGTGGCAAATGCGTAAGCCTCAGAGGACTTCGCCCCGTACGCACCAGAGCAGTCATGGCGTCAATTGAGAAGCGAAAATGAATTATCATCAGTACTATCCTGTCGACATCGTCAACGGCCCCGGCACTCGCTGCACTCTGTTTGTCTCCGGGTGTGTTCATGAATGCCCCGGTTGCTACAACAAAAGCACCTGGCGGGTAAATTCCGGTCAGCCATTTACCAAAGCAATGGAAGACCAGATCATTAACGATCTGAATGACACTCGCATCAAACGCCAGGGTATTTCCCTCTCCGGCGGCGATCCGCTGCATCCGCAAAACGTGCCGGATATTCTGAAACTGGTACAACGCATCCGCGCCGAGTGTCCGGGTAAAGACATCTGGGTGTGGACAGGCTATAAACTCGACGAACTCAACGCTGCGCAAATGCAGGTTGTTGATTTGATTAACGTGCTGGTCGACGGCAAATTTGTGCAGGATTTAAAAGACCCTTCCTTGATCTGGCGCGGCAGCAGCAATCAGGTGGTGCATCATTTGCGTTAATCACTCATCCAGCCGTTTAGTCGCGTCTTCATAAACGGCTGAGTTCTCTCTCTTACCAATAGCTATCACCAACACGAGCAACTCTTTATCGTTAACCTGATAAACCAGGCGATATCCCAGTGTGTGCAGCTTAATTTTGTAGCAGTCCGGTAAATCCCGCAGTTTAGCCGATGGATTGCGCGGCCTTTTCAGCACATCCTCAAGCTTTTTTTTAAATTGTTCCAGGACTGTCACGCCCAGTTTTTGCCACTCTTTCAGCGCCCGCAGATCAAAAGCCAGCTCATAGTTCATCCAGTCGGACCTTAATGGCCTCTTGTGGGTTGGCCAGTCGTTCCCTGACAGTGCGTAACAAGGCTTCTTCACTATCACTGACAGTGAGCGTTTTTACCGGCATTCGTCCATTTTCCGCAACGTACTGAAACAGCAGCCGCACTGCTTCAGTAGGCGTGATATTTAATTTTTCCAGCACCGCATAAGCCTCATTTTTCAGTTTGTCATCCAGGCGGACGTTAAGTGTGGCCATTATGCCTCCGGTAATTATGAAAAGTGTAATGCATTATAGCATTACATATGCATTACATTCATTTCTGGAAAACGCCTCGCAAAAATGAGGACGACACGCAGGAATATGCCGTGGTGAAGATAGATATTGCGGTGATTTTACGAAGGGAGAAGAAAGCGTTGGGCGGTAACGTTTCACCGCCCAATAAGGAATTAACGATACTTCTGGTGATAGGCGTTGCGGGTCGTTTTCAGTTGCTCTGCGGCGGCCTGTGCTTCTTTGACTTTACCTTCATTAGCCAGCTTCAGCGCGTCGTCAATCTGACCGACCAGAATGTCGAAACCGTGGCGGAAGTCTTTCATCTCCGGGCTGTCCGGTGATTTGCCTTCCAGCTTCGGTGGCGTCGCTTTTTGCGCATCCAGCGCCGCAGCACGCATTTTGGTTAACGCGTCTTTGACTTGCGCCGCGTTATCGGCTTTTTCGACCACTTTTAAATTGTCGTTGAGGGTTTCCATATTGTCTTCCAGCTCAGCGGCAAACGACGCCGAACTGAATACCAACGAGGAGACTGCAAGAATAGCTAACAGGCTTTTACGCATTGCTCACTTCCTTTTTTATTTACACTTCATCCTTCACACTACCTCATCGACGGCTAC
Source organism: Escherichia sp. MR (assembly GCF_005280595.1). NCBI lineage: Bacteria > Pseudomonadati > Pseudomonadota > Gammaproteobacteria > Enterobacterales > Enterobacteriaceae > Escherichia > Escherichia sp. MR. The sequence continues at coordinate 140,582 of NZ_SZVK01000002.1, forward strand.
GCTCATTCGCCCGAGTCACGTACTACGAGTACGCTCCCCGGCTCTCATTCACTTTCCGTCTCGATGCAGTGCGAATGATTTTGTGTAATTTTTTAGTTTAAGCGCGGCAGGTCGCGCCAGTTTTTTACTGTCCGGCGATTTTCATCTCCGGTAACAGAACAGAACCACACTGTATATTACTGCGTGTTTCAATATCGTTACCAACAGTGACGATATTGCGCCACATATCTTTCAAATTACCTGCGATGGTGATTTCGCTAACCGGATATTGAATTTCGCCATTCTCTACCCAGAAGCCCGCTGCACCACGGGAATAATCACCGGTAATTGCACTCACGCCCTGGCCCATCAGTTCCGTCACCACCAGGCCGGTGCCCATTTCTTTGAGCATCTGCTCAAAGCTGAGTCCTTGCCCGGCAATACGCCAGTTGTGGATGCCGCCCGCATGACCGGTACTTTTCAGCCCCAGTTTGCGCGCGGAATAGCTGGTCAGCAGCCACTGAGTCAGGATGCCATCTTTAATAATATCGCGACGCTCGGTACGTACCCCTTCGCTGTCGAATGGAGTAGATGCCAGCCCTTTCAGCAGATGCGGATGTTCTTCAATGGTCAGCCAGTCCGGCAGAATTTGTTTACCCAGCGAGTCGAGCAGGAAGGTGGATTTACGGTAGACAGCACCACCGGCAATTGCGCCAACCAAATGACCAAACAATCCGGTTGCGACTTCATTGGCAAAAATCACCGGCGCTTTCATGGTGGAAAGTTTACGCGGCGACAAGCGCGATAAAGTGCGGCGGGCGCAATCTGCCCCAACCCACTCCGGCGTTTGTAGATCGCTCATCGCACGGCCAATGGTGTAGGCGTAATCACGTTCCATATCGCCATTTTCTTCGGCAATCACACAGCTGGAGAGTGAATGACGCGTTGAGCAGTATCCCTGCAACATGCCGTGGCTGTTGCCAAATACTTTGACGCCGTAGTGGCTGTTAAAGCTGCCGCCTTCGGTATTGGTGATGCGTTTGTCCGCCTGCAATGCCGCCTGTTCAGCACGAGCCGCCAGTTCAATGGCTTCATCCGGGGAAACGTCCGCAGGGTGGAACAAGTCGAGATCCGGCGCGTCAAAGGCCAGCAGCTCTTTATCTGCCACGCCTGCGTAAGGATCTGGCGAGGTATAACGGGCAATATCCAGCGCCGCCTGTACGGTGCGGGCAATAGCCTGCGGGCTTAAATCGGTGGATGATGCGCTACCTTTGCGGTTCTGGTGATAAACGGTGATCCCCAGCGCGCCATCGCTATTGAATTCGACATTCTCCACTTCACCATAGCGCGTGCTTACGCTAATGCCGGTGGTCTTGCTGACGGCAACTTCCGCACCGTCCGATTTGCCTGAGGCCAACTCCAGCGCAGTCGAAACTGCTTCTTCCAGAATCTTGCGCTGCGCTTCAACTTGAGAGATTACTTTCATTGCAAGTGCCATAATGTAGAGAGTTTCTCTGAAGTCTAACAGAGAACCGTTTTTCAGTGCGCATCTTAACTGGTAACATTAGCCTCTTTTTTTAAGGAGCCTGACATGACTAAGCAGCCCGAAGACTGGCTCGACGACGTTCCCGGTGATGATATCGAAGACGAAGACGATGAAATTATCTGGGTCAGTAAAAGTGAAATTAAACGTGATGCCGAGGAGCTAAAACGCCTGGGCGCGGAAATTGTTGATCTGGGGAAAAACGCGCTGGATAAGATCCCGTTAGATGCGGATCTGCGTGCGGCTATCGAGTTAGCCCAGCGTATTAAAATGGAAGGTCGCCGCCGCCAGTTGCAGCTCATCGGTAAGATGCTGCGCCAGCGCGACGTAGAGCCTATTCGTCAGGCGCTGGATAAGCTAAAAAACCGCCACAACCAGCAGGTGGTGCTGTTCCATAAACTGGAAAACCTGCGCGATCGTCTGATCGATCAAGGTGATGATGCCATCGCTGATGTATTGAATCTGTGGCCCGATGCCGATCGTCAGCAGTTGCGTACTCTGATCCGCAACGCGAAGAAAGAGAAAGAAGGGAATAAGCCGCCGAAATCTGCACGCCAGATTTTCCAGTATCTGCGCGAGCTGGCAGAGAACGAAGGGTAAGTTTTGTTGTTGATATGAGTATGGTTTGCCGGATGCGGCGTAAACGCCTTATCCGGCAATGCTACCCCAGGCTGAAGCTTCAGAATTACTGCGCAGCTTCCGCCTTCTTCGCCAGACCATCCAGCAGTTTCTGATGAATCCCACCAAAACCGCCGTTGCTCATCACCAGAATATGGTCGCCAGGCTGGGCGGTTTTCACCACCATATCTGCCAACGCATCGACATCACCACTCCAGTGCGCAGGCTGAATACAGGCTTCTGCCACTTCAGCTACCTGCCACGGAATATGCGCCGGTTGCAGCAGGAAGACTTCATCGGCACGACCTAATGACGGTGCCAAATCGTCTTTGCAGACGCCCATCTTCATGGTGTTTGAGCGCGGTTCCAGCACGGCAATAATACGCGCCGTACCACCGACTTTACCGCGCAGCGCCGCCAGCGTTGCCAGAATCGCCGTCGGATGATGGGCAAAATCGTCATACACCGTCACGCCATTCGCTTCACCGCGTAACTCCAGACGACGACGAGCGTTGATAAACGACCCCAGCGCATTAGCAGCATCTGCCGGCGCAACACCAACATGGCGAGCCGCAGCAATCGCCATCAGGCCGTTGTGCATGTTATGTTCGCCAACCAGTGACCATTTCACCTCACCCACTTTTTCGCCGTCCAGCAATACTTCCCATTCGGAAGCATCGGTGGTCAGCTTTTTCGCCTGCCAGCGCCCCTGCTCGCCCACCTGTTCCTGATCGCTCCAGCAGCCCATCGCCATGGTCTGTTTCAGGTTGATGTCGTTTTCCGGCCAGATAATACGCCCCTGCCCAGGAACAATACGCACCAGATGATGGAATTGTTTCTGGATCGCTTTCAGGTCGTCAAAGATATCGGCATGATCGAACTCAAGGTTGTTGAGGATCAGCGTGCGCGGGCAGTAATGGACAAATTTGGAGCGTTTGTCGAAGAAGGCGCAGTCATACTCGTCCGCTTCGATAACAAAGAAGTCGCTTTCGCCCAGACGCGCCGAAACCTCAAAGTTTCCAGGCACACCGCCAATAACAAAACCCGGTTTATAGCCGCACTGTTCCAGAATCCAGGTCGCCATTCCCGCCGTGGTGGTTTTGCCGTGTGTACCGGCAACGGCCAGCACCCAGCGGTCGCGCAGCACGAAATCGTGCAACCACTGCGGCCCCGACATATACGGAATGTTTTTTTCCAGTACCGCTTCCACACACGGATTTCCACGGGTCATGGCATTACCAATAATCACCAGATCCGGCTGCGGATCGAGTTGGCTGGCATCGTAACCCTGAATCAGCTCAATGCCTTGCTTCTCAAGTAAGGTGCTCATCGGCGGATACACATTGGCGTCCGAACCCGTTACTTCATGGCCTAACTGGCGTGCCAGAATCGCCAGACCACCCATAAACGTGCCACAAATTCCTAAAATATGAATGCGCATACGTCATTATCCTTTTTTAATCTACCGCTCATTTTACGCATATGTCGGGCAAGTGAGAAACGCATTTCAGGATAATCCGTAATTTGCTGGCGCGATTCACCTGAGCGCAACATTCAGATTATTTGTTAAGATTGTTGCGGTCGCTTTACTCCATAAACATTGCAGGGAAAGTTTTATGAAAACGTTAGGTGAATTTATTGTCGAAAAGCAGCACGAGTTTTCTCATGCTACCGGTGAACTCACTGCTTTGCTGTCGGCAATAAAACTGGGCGCCAAGATTATCCATCGCGATATCAACAAAGCAGGACTGGTTGATATCCTGGGTGCCAGCGGTGCTGAGAACGTGCAGGGCGAGGTTCAGCAGAAACTCGATCTGTTCGCTAATGAAAAACTGAAAGCCGCATTGAAAGCGCGCGATATCGTTGCGGGCATTGCATCTGAAGAAGAAGATGAGATTGTCGTCTTTGAAGGCTGTGAACACGCAAAATACGTTGTGCTGATGGATCCACTGGATGGCTCGTCCAACATCGATGTTAACGTCTCTGTCGGTACGATTTTCTCCATCTACCGCCGCGTTACACCTGTCGGTACGCCGGTAACGGAAGAAGATTTCCTCCAGCCTGGTAACAAACAGGTTGCCGCAGGTTACGTGGTATACGGCTCCTCTACCATGCTGGTTTACACCACCGGATGCGGTGTTCACGCCTTTACTTACGATCCTTCGCTCGGCGTTTTCTGTCTGTGCCAGGAACGGATGCGCTTCCCGGAGAAAGGCAAAACCTACTCCATCAACGAAGGAAACTACATTAAGTTTCCGAACGGGGTGAAGAAGTACATTAAATTCTGCCAGGAAGAAGATAAATCCACCAACCGCCCGTATACCTCACGTTATATCGGCTCACTGGTTGCGGATTTCCACCGTAACCTGCTGAAAGGTGGAATTTATCTCTACCCAAGCACCGCCAGCCACCCGGACGGCAAACTGCGTTTGCTGTATGAGTGCAACCCGATGGCATTCCTGGCGGAACAAGCGGGCGGTAAAGCGAGCGATGGCAAAGAGCGTATTCTGGATATCATCCCGGAAACCCTGCACCAGCGCCGGTCGTTCTTCGTCGGCAATGACCATATGGTTGAAGATGTCGAACGCTTTATCCGTGAGTTCCCGGACGCGTAATCTCCTGCGCCTCTCCACACGGAGAGGCGTTTTTATCGCTGCGCAATGTTGACTCTTGTCACTGGTGAACTCTGACGATTCTCCCACAGCACCGTTAGCCCACGCTGTAAGGCAATAAAAATAAACAACAAAATGCCGATGGCGATTTTCGTCCACCATGAACTCAGCGTACCGTCAAAGTTTATGTAAGTCTGAATGAGTCCCTGAATCGCCACGCCAAAAAGCGTCCCCAATACCGTCCCTACCCCACCACTTAACAACGTGCCGCCAATCACCACCGACGCGATAGCGTCCAGTTCCACACCTACGCCTGCCAGCGCGTATCCGGCCTGGGTGTAAATCGAGAAGACAATCCCCGCCAGCGTTGCCAGTCCGGTGGAAAGCATATAAATGCGAATCGTGGTGCTGCGGGTAGAAATCCCCATCAGGTTTGCCGACGTCGCGTTGCCGCCAATGGCATACACCTGATTACCAAAGCGGGTGCGATGCGCGAGGAAAATACCGATAACCACGACCGCCAGCATCAGTAATCCCATCGCGCTTAAACGCCCACCGCCGGGAATTTTCCACGCAAGGCTTGAGAGTGTGTCGTAAATCGGATGGTTAATCGGGATCGACTCTTCCGAAACGAGATAGCTGACGCCACGCAAAAAGAACATTCCCGCAAGGGTAATAATGAATGCCGGGATCTTCAGCGCGTCGATCAGAAGCCCCATAAATGCGCCGAATGCACACCCCATCAGCAGCACCAGCGGGAAGGCCAATAGTGGTGAAATCCCAAAGTCGCCAATCACTTTTGCCAGAAACACGCCGGTAAAAGCGATCACCGAACCGACGGAAAGATCGATCCCGCCGGAGAGGATCACAAAGGTCATACCGACAGCAATAATCCCCAAAAAGGCGTTATCGGTCAGGATATTGCATATCACTCGCGTGGAAGCAAAACCGGGAAACTGCGTCAAGCAGTAGAGATAGCCCAGCACAAAAACGCCGATGGTGATCATCAGTGGCAAGTTACGTTTTATCACGGCTACGCACTCCTTTAATCAGACTGATAAAGCGTTGCGACTGGACAATCAGCACGCAAAGCACCACCACCGCTTTCACCACCTGGTTCATCTCTGGCGGAAAGCCCGAAAGTAAAATCCCGGTGTTCATTCCCTGAATGATCAGCGCCCCCACTACCGAAAGCAGCAGGTTAAAACGCCCGCCCATCAGCGATCCACCGCCGATCACCACCGCGAGTATAGCGTCCAGTTCCAGCCATAATCCGGCGTTGTTGGCATCGGCACCGCGAATATCCGCCGCCACGATAATGCCCGCGATTGCCGCACACAGCCCGCTCAACACGTAGGTAAGCATGACGATGATCCGCGTGTTTACTCCGGCATTTTTTGCCGCCCGAATGTTGATACCAACGGCTTCGATAAACATCCCCAGCGCCGTTTTGCGGGCCAACAGCCAGAACAGGAGAAGCGTCAGCACGGCGATAATGACTGGCGTTGGCAGGAACAGCAGCGATCCACTGCCGAACCACGAGAGATCCGGCGAGTTAAACGTGACGATCTGCCCGGAGGTGATCAGTTGCGCCACGCCGCGCCCGGCGACCATCAGGATCAGAGTGGCGACAAACGGCTGAATTTTGAGGATCGCTACCAGTATGCCGTTCCACAATCCCGCCAGCATGCCGGTGCCCAGGGCGCTTAACAAAACAATCGGCAGGCTGAATCCCGCCACCGTCATCGCGGCAGTTGTGGCTCCTGCGATAGCCATCACCGCGCCTACTGAAAGATCGATACCGCCAGTGGCGATCACCAGCGTCATGCCAATCGCCAACAGCGCAACGGGTGCTGCACGGTTAAGAATGTCGATGGGGCTACCGAACAAACGCCCATCCTGAAGTACCACCTGCCAGAAATGTGGGGCGACCAGACTATCGACCAGCAACACCAGCAACAGCGCCGCCAGTTGCGGCATTCCCGTCGGCCAGCGAAAACGCCTTTTCGACGACGCGGTGTCAGGGAGAGATTGAGGCATCACACTGTTCTCCTTACGCCGCAATGGCATTCATGATCGCCGGAACGGAAAGCTCTGCCAGCGGGATCTCCGCCACCTGTTTGCGATCGCGCATGATGATCACCCGATCGGCATAGCCCACCAGCTCTTCCAGTTCTGAGGAGATCACCAGCAGCGCCAGGCCATCGGCACACAGCGTTTCAATCAGGCGGATGATCTCAGCATGGGCGCCAACGTCAATGCCGCGCGTTGGCTCGTCGAGGATCAGAAATTGCGGACGAGTCAGCAGCCAGCGTGAGAGCAACACTTTTTGCTGATTGCCACCAGAGAGAAACTCTATCGGTTGTTCAGTTGAAGGTGTGCGAATGCCAAGCTGGCGGATAAAACGTTCGGCAATCTCTTGCTGTTCTTTGCGGGAAATTGGTCGCAGCCAGCCGCGCTGGGCCTGTAGCGCCAGGATGATATTTTCCCGCACCGAGGCGGCGGCGATGATGCCATCGGTTTTCCTGTCTTCCGGACAAAAACCAATGCCCAGTACTGAAGCCTGATGTGGCGATCGCAGGGTTTGTGGTTGGCCTTTGATCAGCGCAGTACCGCTGTCAGCGGGTTTGATACCGAAGATAACTTCAGCGGTTTCGGTACGCCCTGATCCCAGCAATCCTGCCAGACCGACGATCTCGCCGGGGCGTACTTCGAGATCAAACGGTGCGATCGTGCCTTTTTTACCGTAATTTTTGAACGCGGCAACGGGTTTGTCGCTAAGTAATGTCCGCCCGGCACGTTGTAGCGCGTGGGTGTCGAGTTCGCGCCCAAGCATCATTTTGACCAGTTCGATCTGCGGTAGCTCGCGGGTTTCCCGACAGCCAACGAAGTTGCCGTTGCGTAAGACGGTGATCCGATCGCTGACTTGATAAACCTGATCGAGAAAGTGCGTAACAAAGATCAGGCTGACGCCGCGATCGCGCAACTGGCGCATCAGGCCAAACAGCAACTCTACTTCCTGAGTGTCGAGGCTGGCGGTAGGTTCATCAAGGATCAGCACTTTGGCGGAGAGAGCGATAGCCCGACAAATGGCGACGATTTGCTGCATCGCCACCGAAAAACGGTTGAGCGGTTCACGCACGTCGAGGGAGAAGCCATACGATGCCATCAGTTCTGTAGCGCGCTTTTCCATCTCTTTACGGCGTAGCAGGCCAAAACGCCTGGGTTCGCGGCCTATGAATAGATTGTCGGCTACCGACATGTTGGGTAACAGGTTGACTTCCTGATAGACGGTGCCGATGCCAAGTTGTTGTGCGTGGGCGGTGTTTTTTGGTGAAATAGTCTGACCATCCAACCAGATAGTACCGCGATCGGCGTGGTAGACACCGGTAAGTGCTTTGATCAGCGTCGATTTACCGGCTCCGTTTTCACCGAGCAGCGCCATAATTTCACCGCGCCGTAGGCTGAAGTCGACGCTGTCTAACGCTTTGACGCCGGGGAAAAATTTACTTAATCCTTCGGTACGGAGGATTTCCTGGTGTTGGTCGGTCGTCATGGTTTCCCCCTTAGCCACGCTCTAAAAGTCTGGGAATAGATCGTGCCTGATGTTAAGAGCTGCGCCGTTTGTCCCCCTCACCCTAACCCTCTCCCCGAAGGGGCGAGGGGACAGATTGTGCATGGTGTTAAGTCCGGTACTGCACAACTGCCGGATGCGGCCTAAACGCCTTATCCGGCGGCGTACAAGTTGGCATCAGGTATTGATGTCCCTCAATACCCCATATTTTTCTTCTTCTCTAACTCTTCTTTTGCAGTATCAGGCAGGTAAAGGGTGGATTTGGTCAGGGTCAACTTTTCAGGCATAGTGCCGTCTTTTTTGTATTTCTCCAGCGCATCAAAAGCGGGGCCTGCCATATTCGGCGTCAGTTCAACGCTGGCGTTCGCTTCGCCATCAATCATCGCTTTGTAGATATCCGGTACGCCGTCAATGGAACCCGTGAGGATATCTTTACCCGGCTTCAGACCCGCTTCTTTAATTGCCTGAATTGCACCAATCACCATGTCGTCGTTATGGGCGTAAACCATGCAGATATTTTTGCCGTTGTTTTCCGCTTTGATAAAGCTCTCCATAACTTCTTTGCCTTTACTGCGGGTGAAGTCACCGGACTGTGAGCGGATGATTTTGATGTTTGGCGCATTCTTAATAGCTTCGGCAAAGCCTTTTTTACGGTCGATGGCAACACTTGCCCCAACAGTACCCTGCAACTCAACCACGTTACATGGTTTACCGTTGACCTCTTTCACCAGCCAGTCACCAATCAACTTGCCTTCCAGAATGTTGTCGGCAGTAACGGTGGTCATATAGAGAGATTTGTCTTTCACGTCGATGGAACGGTCGAGCAAAAAGACCGGAATTTCGGCATCTTTCGCCTCTTTTAATACCGGTTCCCAACCCGTCGCCACCACTGGAGCAATAAAGATTGCATCTACCCCTTGTGCAACAAAGGAACGTACCGCTTTAATCTGGTTTTCCTGCTTTTGCTGACCATCGGCAATTTTCAGCGTGATACCGCGTTTTTCGGCCTCACTTTTCGCCACGTTGGTTTCTGCGGCGCGCCAGCCGGATTCTGATCCGACCTGCGAAAATCCTACGGTTAATGGAGCGGCCAACACCATAGACGACATGGCTGCCGAGACTGCAGAGACTACAAGTAAGCGTTTCCACATAGGGTTGTCCTCGTCGGGATAGTTATTATTGGTGAAAAGATGTTCGCGAAAAAACTATAGACAATTCGTTATGTAACGGATTGCGTTACATCACACTTCAAAAAAGTAAATAAAACGTTAATCACAAGTTTGTAATCGCTTTCATATCACTATGAAAAATGCGGCTACGGTTATGGATTTTCCTGCTCCACAAGCCGTCTTAAAACTGGCGAAAAAGGAATATGAGGACGAAAACAAGCGAAGACATTCGGCGCGAGTTGGCTATAATACTCGGCACTTGTTTGCCACATATTTTAAAGGAAACAGACATGAGCTTACTCAACGTCCCTGCGGGTAAAGATCTGCCGGAAGACATCTACGTTGTTATCGAAATCCCGGCTAACGCAGATCCGATCAAATACGAAATCGACAAAGAGAGCGGCGCACTGTTCGTTGACCGCTTCATGTCCACCGCGATGTTCTATCCGTGCAACTACGGTTACATCAACCACACCCTGTCTCTGGACGGTGATCCGGTTGACGTACTGGTTCCGACTCCGTACCCGCTGCAGCCGGGTTCTGTGATCCGTTGCCGTCCGGTTGGCGTTCTGAAAATGACCGACGAAGCCGGTGAAGATGCGAAACTGGTTGCTGTTCCGCACAGCAAGCTGAGCAAAGAATACGATCACATCAAAGACGTTAACGATCTGCCGGAACTGCTGAAGGCTCAGATCGCTCACTTCTTCGAGCACTACAAAGACCTCGAAAAAGGCAAATGGGTTAAAGTTGACGGCTGGGATAACGCCGAAGCCGCTAAAGCTGAAATCGTTGCTTCCTTCGAGCGCGCAAAGAATAAATAAGTTCTTCTAGCGCAATAACCCTGAACGCCGGGCTTCGGTTAGTAAGGGTTTTTTATGTCCGCGATAAATAAACACATCTTATTCTATCACCGCCTGCAAACGTAATAACACGTCTTCCACCACCTCGTCCGCAGCCAGACCAATACGTTTTGCCTGACAGGCGCGTAAATCCATCATTCGTACCTGATTCACCAATACTACGCCATACACATCGCCTTCTTCGCAATGTAACGGAACGCTAAATCCGGCATAACGGGCAAAATTTCCGCCCTGAGTAATGGGAGCAACCAACGTCATTCCCAGTTGATTAAAGGCTTGAACGGAGAGCACAAGCGCAGGCCGACCAGCACCTTGCTGTTCATGGCCGCTTGCTGGATCAAAGCCGACCAGCACAATGTCTCCCCGTTCAAATTCACTTTTCTTTACCATATTTCGTCACCCGCAGGGGTGGATTTACCCCAGACATCCTGCTCGCTAAGTTCCGGGGCGTTCATGTCGCACTGCATCAGCAGTTCATCAAGCGAGTAGCGCCTGGAGATGGGGGTCAGAATCAGTTGATTGTTGCTCACCTGTGCCTCAACGCTCTGCCCCGGCTGCAAGTTAAGCTCTTTCATCACAATATTGGGAATGACCATACCTGCACTGTTCCCCCATTTTTTTATGGTTATACGCATCCGCACCTCCTTAGGTTATACAAAGTATAACTCACGGTGCGACAGGAAACGTTTTACCCCTGCGCATTTGTGAACACCAGCAGAGTTTTTTATGCGTTAACAGATATGGAAAGCGGCTCGGAAGGAAAAGAAACAGGCGGGGAAGTTACAAAAAAGAATGCGAGATACCTCGAAAAAACAACGCCACCCGAAGGTGGCGTGTTTATATTATGACTTATCCCTGTCTAACCAGTCGCCGCTTTCAATCAGCGTTAATCCATCGACGGGTCGTTGATAAACGTACATCCATGCACTCCCGTACGGCGTCTGAATCAACTGCCGCGCGTATTCACCGCCCCTGGTGCGCAAGGCATCAAGTTCGGCCAGCGTGGCGTTGTCAATACGATAAACTTCACCGTGTACCGTTCCGTTGCCCGGAACTGCGCCTGGATAGTGGCCCAGGCTGTACAGTTGATAGTTATCGATACTGAAATCGCCCAGCAACTGGGCATTGGTCATCCAGTGGCTGTTGCCTTGTTTGTGACGTAAACTGCCGTAGACAAATATTCGCATCGCTAAAACTCGAACTGATAGAGCAAATCCAGTGCCTGATCTACACCAGACACGGCTTCCAGATATAGCTTTGGCATCAGGCGATAACGTAACGTGAGTGTTGCTATAGAGTCAAATATCCCCACGCCGTATTTCACTTGTAGACCTGGTAATACATAGCCGCTGACCACCACCTGGGAGGAGTCGCCTACTCCCTCGGTGTCGAGAGCTAAATTACTTACGCCAAATGTCTCGCCGATTTTACCCACAATCTGACCACTTTGTGCAACCCCCAGACCAATCAGCATCGAGGTCATCGCCGCGCTGTCGCTCTGATCGCTTTCCAGCCCTTGTCCACGCAACAAGTAAGACAACGCAGCCTGTTGCGACATCGCCGGGTCAGAGAAGATCTCCGCTTTCGGTTCATCCGCCAGTCCGGTGACGCGAACACCGGCGATTACGTCGTCTTCTGTAGCATCCGGGTTACGAATTGCTTCGATATTAAGATACGGTTGATCCGGTGGACCAGAGAACAGCAACTCGCCTTTGCGAACGATCAGATCCTGACCATAGGCATGGAAGCGACCTTCCGGAATGTTGATCTGTCCGTTCAGCCCCAGTCCCTGTTTGTCCTGTACGACATTGAGATCGCCCGTCAGCCGCGCTTTCAGGCCAAAGGCATCAATGCGCACATTGTTGCCGACGTGGACAATCAGGTTGCTGTTAATCGGAATCGACGCAGTTTTCGCCTCCTCCGGTTGTAGGTTATCGTTGAGCATCACGACATCGCTGGAGACGCCCACCGCACTTTCTGGCAGATCGTGCACCACAATGCGCGCCCACGGTACGTCAACGCGACCATCAAGGGTAAACAGGCTTGGTGTGGCTTCGAATACGACATCTGGCGACACATCCATACGCACCATCGGCGGTACGGTGATCCGCACCTTACTGCCTTTTGCCGTCACCCGCGCACGCCAGTTTTCAATCTGACTCCAGTCTGCATCCCCGTTCAGGTAAATGTCACCCTGCTGGGTTCGCACGGTGCCCGCAAGCGTCGAGCGCATACCGTTAAAGTTGACCGCAAGCTGGCTCGGCTGCATATCAAACGGCATAAAGTTGCCATCGATATCCACACCCGTAACCTGGAGCTGACCAAAGAGCTGCGGGCTTTGTACATCACCGCCCAGACGTAAATTAGCACTCACCATCCCCGCCGCTTTTTCCCCACGCGTAAAGATGGGGTTTACCATCGCGAGGTTAAAGTTGCGGATGTTGACGTTGCCACCGAGATTGCGGCGGCCTTGTGGATCGGTCACCTGCACCTGACCATCGAACTGACCATTATTAGCCAGGCGGATGGTCCAGCCCAGTTCAGCGCGGTTGTTGCGCAGTTCCGCCGTCAGATTCAGTGTCTGAAACGCCACCGGCAGCGCCGCGTCGTTGACGGTTTGCGTTACCTGCACGTTACGCCCCGAAAGGGTGATACTGCCCTGCGGCAGCCCCTCTTTCGTGGTGTCCCAGGCAACGTCCGCTTTACCCGTGAAGATACCGCTGGCCTGAGTGGTTTCTGGCATAAACGGTTTCAGCATGGCCAGGTCGAAGCGGTTGAGATTCACCACCGCACGCCCTTCAGCCCCGGCATCAATGGTTTGCGGTACGCACAGCTCCGCATTCGGGTTAAGCCAGCAGTGTGGCCCAATGCTGATTTTTTGCTCCTTATTGCGGTAATCCAGCGCAATATCGCTGGTCAACGACCACGGGCCGACCGGCGTCTGGAAGCGGGTATTACTCAGCGTTCCCTTCCAGCGTTCTTCTTTGCGATCAAAACTGCCCGCCAGATTGAGCTGTCCGGAAACCGGCTCGCCCTGAATCCGCAGTTGTAGCTCGTGCTGCTTTTCGCTGCCTTTCGCATTCAGGGTGACGAGGTTGATATTCACATCCGGCTGCGAAATTTGCTCAACGCGCACATCGAGTTTACCCGCAATCTGATCGGTGGATTTTATATCGCCTTCCACGCGAACCTGCGCCACGGAGAGTTCCTGCCAGCGCAGGCTGCGCGCGGTGATATCCGCCAGCAACTGCGGCGCGTCCACCGTACCGCGAACCTTCACCAACCCTTTCGCTGTACCGCCCAGCCCTGGCAGCGCGTTATCCAGACCCGGCGCGTTGATCGTGGCATCAAGATTGAGATCTTTTACTCCCAGTTCACCTTTCACTTCGGCACTGTTAGCTCCCAGTTCCAGATGCAGACCAGGGATCATCCACTGCATATAACTGTTGCCTTTCAGCGTACCGTCAACGTTCACTTTGTTCTGTTTAACGTTACCAGTCAGCTTCAACTCCGGCACGTCCATCTGCCAGGTGCCGCCGTACAGGCTGCCGCGCGTTTTGATCAAACCATTGAGTTTCGACGGCCAGTCCGGAAACTCTTTCGCGGTGTTAATGCCGTTAAGCGTTAACTCACCACGCCAGCTAATCGCCTGCTGCCAGTCGAGCAACGCTTTCAACTCAGTTTTCCCTTCCAGCGCCGCGACGGTGAGTTTGTCGAGATTCACCTGCTGTTCATTACCTTTCGCATCGAGGGTAATGGTGGCTGGCGGGATCTCCTGTCCCTTCACTGCCGTGCGCATAGAGAGCGTGTAATCGGTCATTTTGCCGGTGAGTTTCAGTTTCAGATCGTCCGCCTGATACTGCTTCTCGCCGGTAAACGGCCAGTAAAGTTGCTTGCTGTTGACTTCGACATTGAGCGGCAGTCCAGCCTCCGCCAGCCGCGTCTGAGCACGCAGATCCATATCCACCTGACCAGAAAGGTTAACGCCAATCTCCAGTTGTTCGCGCAGCGCACCGCCCACTTTCAGCTTCACTTTTTCACCCTTCAACGGCTCCACGTTCAGTGTGCTGTTGAGGGTGATATCTACCGGCCAGTTACCGGACAGCTGCGCCGTACCGCTGGCGTTAACGCTCCCCTGGTTAGAGTCGATGTCCAGCGCGTCCAGTTTGGTATTGCCGTCGATGCTGCTCACTTTCAGCAACATGGTGCGCACGGTGATGTCCGTGTCGCCCGTCACGCGCAGCTGCTCGCCCTTAAACTCTTCAATATTCAGGTTGAGCGGCAAATGCACGTCGGTCATTTCCGGCAATACCGGGCGAGAAAAGAGATCTTTCAGCGTTTCGCCGAGCGGTTTTTCATCCGGCTGCGGATTTTCAATTTTCGGTTCGACGACTTCTTCCTGCGCCACTTCCGCCACTTTCGGCAGGGCAATCAGCAGGCCTTTCAGCAATGTCGGTTTCAGGGTCAGGGTTTTCTCCTGCCAGTTCAGACCGGAGGTGAAGTCCATCACCGACACCGTGGTGTCATCAATCTTGATGTTGACGTTATCCAGCGCCACCCGCGTCAGGGTGATGGGATACGGCGTGGAGAGATCCAGCGGGCCGCTGTCTTCCTCTTCTTCAACCTGCTCTGAAGGGGGCATTTTTTTGCTGTCTATATTGACCTGAATGTCTTTCAGCGCCAGGTCATTAATACAAACGCTGCTGTCCCACAGGCACTCCAGCCCAACCGCCAGATGCAGATTACCCGCTTTAACCGCCACACCTGGCTGCTCATAACGAACGTCAGACAGAGTAAGGTCGCTCCAGCCGCCGGTCACCTTACCGATATCCAGCCCTGGCACCCAGCGATCTGCCGCTTTAAATACCAGATGCAAACCACTGGTGGTGCCCACCAGAAATGCCACCGATCCCAGCAACAGTAAGAGGACGACAACCGCGCCGAGGCTGATTTTTTTCCATAAACTCATAATTCTGGCCCCAGACCGATGTAAAACTGTAAACCATGCTCGTCTTTGTCAGCGACCGGAACCGCGAAATCGAGCTTGATCGGCCCGACTGGCGATTCCCAGCGCACGCCAACCCCGGTGCCAGTTTTAAAGTCACTGCGGCGAATATCGCTTACCGCTTCGCCGCTATCGACAAACACCGCGCCCCACCATTTTCCGGTCACGTTGTACTGATACTCCAGCGATCCGGTTATCAGTTTTGATGCCCCTTTCAGGTCACCATTGGCGTATTTCGGCGCAATAGATTTGTATTTATAGCCGCGAATGCTACGGTCACCCCCGGCAAAGAAACGCAGATCAGGCGGCACTTTGTCGAAGTCACCCGTTTCAATCCAGCCCAACGTGCCGCGCGTGACAAAACGATGGCGATCGTAGAGTGTGCGTATCCAGACGTTTTGCGCCTGAAACACAGAGAAATCGACGTCCGAGCCCCAGGCCGTGTTTGAATAGTCGATTGAGTAGCGTTGCGAGTCGCCCCAGGTCGGCATCAGGCCGCCGCGTGAACGCGTGCGGCTAATCATCACGCCTGGATAAAACAGCATCGTGGTGTTGGTAATTTCACCCTGGGTAAAGTGGTCAAGACTCCAGCGTAAGTTAATGGCGCGCTGCCAGCCGCTGGAGAGATCCCAATAACGAGAGGCCACCAGAGTTGTAGAGTCGGATTCCGTATCGTTCAGATCGGTGCGCTTAAAACCACCCTGTACCAGATAATATTGTTCCAGCGGGTTCTTAAGCAGCGGCATTTTATAGCTAAAGTCGAGAGTCTGTTCCGGTGCAGAGATACTTGTGCTGGTGGTCAGGCTGTGACCGTAAGAGTTCATCCACGGCTTTTTCCACGTTGCTTTAACACGTGGACCTACGTCCGTTGAGTACCCTACCCCGGTTTCAATCGTGTTTTCCGTGCGCGGCGAAACGACGCCGGTAAGCGGCAATACTTTTGTTTCTCGCGCTTTATCAAACTGCGGTGCGACCACCACCGAGTTAAACCAACCAGTGGCGGAGAGACGGCGGTTCAGCTCTGCCAGGTCTTTTGACTCGTATTCATCACCTTCTTTAAACGGAACAAGGTTTTGCAGATACTCATCGCGGATCTGTGAGCCTTCGAAGGTCACATGCCCAAAGCGGTAGCGTTCGCCACTGTTGTAATCAATATCCCAGTAGGCTTTATGCAAGCCAAGTGCAATACCCAACTGGGCTTTGGTAAATTCACTATCGAAATAGCCTTTGCGCAACGCGATGCTGGTTAAGGACTTTTTGAAATTTTCGTAGTCACCCTGATTCAGCACCGTGCCTATAGCCGGGCGAGTATCGAGCAACTTCAAATAGTCTTTATCGGTCCGTGCACCACCGCGCAGCACAACATCGGTGCCGCCAATCAAAATGGGTACGCCGGGCGTGACTTTGGCGATCAAAACCTGTCGCCCTTTCTTTGGCGGTGGTCGGAGATCAAATTCAATGGTCGGCTGGTAATAGCCCAGCGCCTTCAGGCCTTCGCGGATGGCATCATCGACACGCGCGCGAAATCGCCGGTCTGGCGTCACTTCATCACTTTCAATCGTAGAAAGCTGTGCACGAACATTTTTTTCCAGCTGTCCTGATAACCCTTCGACCTGTAGACGGACGTTCGCGGCGATAGCAGAACCACCAAAGCAGAGTAAGCTTACACAACATAACTGTCGGATATAGCGCACATTTTCTCCTGAATATCCTTTGTTCCTGCCCCTGGAACCCCGTTAAACGGCTTAACAAAAAACCAGCAATATGGATTTAAAAGCAGACTAAATCCAAAATATTTCTTATGTTTTACTTTATACACATTCACGAGAGTTATTGTGTGCAAATACGTCTCTTGTTACAACCTAAACCCCAAAGACCGATTTCGGGAGAGCGATACCATGAGTTTATTTGATAAAAAGCATCTGGTTTCCCCCGCCGATGCCCTTCCTGGACGTAATACCCCGATGCCCGTAGCCACGTTGAATGCAGTCAACGGTCACTCAATGACAAATGTGCCTGACGGAATGGAAATCGCCATTTTTGCTATGGGCTGTTTCTGGGGCGTGGAACGCCTTTTCTGGCAACTTCCCGGTGTTTACAGCACCGCCGCAGGTTATACCGGCGGCTACACGCCAAACCCGACTTATCGGGAAGTGTGTTCTGGTGATACCGGCCACGCCGAAGCGGTACGCGTGGTTTACGATCCGTCAGTGATCAGCTACGAACAACTGTTACAAGTATTCTGGGAGAATCACGATCCCGCACAAGGGATGCGTCAGGGCAATGACCATGGCACGCAGTATCGTTCCGCGATTTATCCGCTAACACCAGAACAGGATGCTGCCGCCCGCGCCAGTCTGGAACGTTTCCAGGCCGCGATGCTTGCCGCCGATGACGATCGTCACATCACCACGGAAATCGCTAACGCGACACCGTTTTATTATGCCGAAGATGACCACCAGCAATATCTGCATAAAAACCCGTATGGTTATTGCGGAATTGGTGGGATCGGCGTTTGCCTGCCGCCTGAAGCGTAGCAATAAAAGGCCGAACTAAAGCGAAATGAAGCAAAAATTTAACCCTCTGGCGACTTTACAGTACCTTACGCTATACTAGCCACTGAAAATGTCGGTTCACTCTCTTCGAACCGGCTTTCAATGTGTATTTCACACAAATTAATCAACTTCCCCTTCCGAGGATCTGACCTGAACGGTCGGATAAGATATGTTAAACAGTATTTTAGTCATACTCTGCTTGATCGCTGTGAGTGCGTTCTTCTCGATATCCGAGATCTCGCTTGCCGCCTCACGCAAAATCAAACTTAAACTGCTGGCTGATGAAGGCAATATAAACGCCCAGCGCGTTCTGGATATGCAGGAAAATCCCGGCATGTTCTTTACCGTGGTGCAAATTGGTCTGAACGCGGTGGCAATACTCGGCGGTATCGTCGGTGATGCGGCGTTCTCTCCGGCTTTTAATAGCCTGTTCTCCCGCTATATATCGGCGGAACTCTCTGAGCAACTGAGCTTTATTCTCTCTTTCTCGTTAGTGACTGGCATGTTTATTCTGTTTGCGGATTTAACCCCGAAACGCATCGGTATGATTGCGCCAGAAGCTGTGGCTTTGCGTATCATCAACCCGATGCGCTTCTGCCTGTTCGTCTGCACCCCTCTGGTGTGGTTTTTCAACGGCCTGGCGAACATGATCTTCCGTATCTTTAAATTGCCAATGGTACGTAAAGATGACATCACATCTGATGACATCTACGCAGTCGTGGAGGCCGGTGCGCTGGCTGGGGTATTGCGTAAACAGGAACACGAACTGATCGAAAACGTGTTTGAACTGGAATCCCGTACCGTGCCGTCTTCCATGACGCCGCGTGAAAACGTGATTTGGTTCGATCTCCATGAAGATGAGCAAAGCCTGAAGAATAAAGTGGCGGAGCATCCGCACTCGAAATTCCTCGTCTGTAATGAAGATATCGATCACATTATCGGTTATGTCGATTCAAAAGATCTGCTGAACCGCGTGCTGGCCAATCAAAGCCTGGCACTGAACAGCGGCGTGCAAATTCGCAATACGCTGATCGTGCCTGATACGCTGACCCTCTCTGAGGCGCTGGAAAGTTTTAAAGCTGCGGGTGAAGACTTTGCGGTAATCATGAACGAGTACGCACTGGTGGTGGGGATCATCACCCTCAACGACGTGATGACCACGTTGATGGGCGATCTGGTCGGTCAGGGGCTGGAAGAACAGATTGTGGCGCGTGATGAGAATTCATGGCTAATCGATGGCGGTACGCCGATTGACGACGTGATGCGCGTGCTGGATATCGACGAGTTCCCGCAGTCGGGCAACTACGAAACCATCGGCGGCTTTATGATGTTTATGTTGCGTAAGATCCCGAAACGCACTGATTCGGTGAAGTTCTCCGGTTACAAATTTGAAGTGGTGGATATTGATAACTACCGCATCGACCAGCTACTGGTTACGCGAATCGACAGTAAAGCCACCGCCCTTTCGCCAAAACTGCCTGACGCCAAAGATAAAGAAGAAAGCGTCGCATAACCCCAGAAACATCAACGGCTCCTGAATCAGGAGCCGTCTTATTACTGCATAGCACTTGGTTAAGCCATCTCTGTTTGCAGACGCATAACCTGACGGTTAACTTCGGACATCACTGACAAATGCAGTTTATCCTTCACTTTTGGGATAAGAATCTTACCCTTATCAAATTCAAAAGCGCCAACGTCCTTGATGTATAACCGTCCACGGAACAGGATCTTCACGTACTTCGCCACCTGAAGTGGGTTGTACCGTTGGAAAATTTTCATTGTTGTCTCCTGCTGAGTATTACGCCTTTGCGGTGCCACAATCGGCCCAACTATTATGAGGCGCAAATTTTAATGCCTAATGACTATAGACTATCGGGGTAATGTTTCCAGCATGTATAAATTTTTTTACCCCACTGTTACAATTATTCAGAATTATCTCTTCACCTAACCACAATCTTCAGTATAAACATTCATTTTTCATATGATTTGTGCGCTTGTCCGCAAACTGGCACCGCACTTGCGGGAAATTCGATAAATAGCACATATGATTAAAAGCCAGACCCAAGTGGTCGGATCACCTGCATACGATAAGAAGGAAACACTATGACCCTACGCAAGATCCTCGCGCTGACTTGCTTGCTACTGCCGATGATGGCCTCCGCGCATAAATTCGAAACTGGTCAGCGCGTACCGCCGATTGGTATTACCGATCGTGGCGAGTTGGTGTTTGATAAAGATCAGTTTAGCTACAAAACATGGAACAGCGCGCAGTTAGTGGGAAAAGTACGAGTGCTGCAACATATTGCCGGTCGCACCTCCGCAAAAGAGAAAAATGCGACGCTGATTGAAGCAATTAAATCGGCGAAATTGCCGCACGACCGCTACCAGACCACCACCATTGTCAACACCGACGACGCTATTCCCGGCTCAGGTATGTTTGTACGCAGCAGCCTGGAGAGTAATAAAAAGCTCTATCCGTGGTCGCAGTTTATTGTCGACAGTAATGGCGTCGCACGCGGAGCCTGGCAACTGGATGAAGAGAGTTCTTCCATTGCAGTGCTGGATAAAGACGGTCGCGTGCAATGGGCGAAGGACGGGGCGTTAACCCAGCAAGAAGTGCAGCAAGTCATGGACTTGCTGCAAAAATTGCTTAATAAATAGAAACCCGGAATCCAGGATTCAGGAAGGATTCGCGCGGAGTGTAATCCAGCGGTTTGCCCTGCCAGTCGTGAACATGTGCTCCGGCGGCGGCGGCCACGGCATGACCGGCAGCGGTATCCCAAATATTTGTCGGCCCGAAACGCGGGTAGAGCTGCGCCTGACCTTCCGCCACCAGGCAGAATTTCAGTGAAGAGCCGATAGATGTCGTCTGGTGTTCACCAAGCTGTTGCAGATACTCTTTCAGCTCGGCATCCGCATGGGAACGGCTAATGACCACCAGCGGCGGACGGGCGTCGCGTACCTGAATCTGCTTGCGCACGCCGCACTCTTCTTTCCAGGCTTTGCCTTCCGCCGCGCTGTACATGACGTTCATTACCGGTGCATACACCACACCTAATACCGGTTTGCCTTTGTCAATCAGCGCAATGTTAACGGTAAATTCACCATTTCGTTTAATAAACTCTTTGGTGCCGTCCAGCGGATCTACCAGCCAGTAACGTTGCCAGTGCTGGCGGACTTCCCAACCGGGAGGATCTTCTTCGGAAAGAACCGGAATATCCGGCGTTAGTGTACGTAAACCGTCCATGATTACGGTGTGCGCGGCAATGTCCGCCGCCGTCACCGGTGAGTTATCCGCTTTGCTGACGACGTCCATCGGTTTTGTCCCGTCGTAGACCTGCATAATGGCATCGCCCGCATTCCGTGCGAGTTGACATACTTGTTCTAACATTCTCCACCTCTTTTGTTTCAGTGGTGTTAACTTGTTGTTTTACTTATACCCTATCGTTAAAGAATCCGCCAACTGTGATGGCGTCATCGTTTCCTGATTTATTATTTATGGCATCCTTCACGCTCCGTATGAAAGACGTCTCATCTTCTCGTTCATAAAAGGATGCCCAGATGGTTAAGTTTAGTGCAACGCTTCTTGCTACGCTGATTGCCGCCAGTGTGAATGCGGCAACAGTCGATCTCCGCATAATGGAAACCTCTGATTTGCATAGCAACATGATGGATTTCGATTATTACAAAGATACATCCACAGAAAAATTTGGACTGGTACGCACTGCGAGCCTGATTAATGACGCGCGCAATGAAGTGAAAAATAGCGTACTGGTCGATAACGGTGACCTGATCCAGGGTAGCCCGCTGGCGGATTACATGTCGGCGAAAGGATTAAAAGCGGGTGATGTTCATCCGGTCTATAAGGTGCTGAATACGCTGGATTATACCGTCGGCACGCTTGGCAACCACGAGTTTAACTACGGTCTGGATTACCTGAAAAATGCGCTGGCGGGAGCGAATTTCCCCTATGTGAATGCCAACGTCATCGACACTAAAACCAAACAGCCGATGTTCACACCGTATTTAATTAAAGATACCGAAGTGGTCGATCGAAGTGGTCGATAAAGACGGAAAAAAACAGACGCTGAAGATTGGCTATATTGGCGTCGTGCCGCCGCAAATCATGGGCTGGGATAAAGCTAATTTATCCGGAAAAGTGACGGTGAATGATATTACCGAAACCGTGCGCAAATACGTGCCTGAAATGCGCGAGAAAGGTGCCGATGTTGTTGTCGTTCTGGCGCACTCTGGTTTGTCTGCCGACCCGTATAAAGTGATGGCGGAAAACTCAGTTTATTATCTCAGTGAAATTCCTGGCGTTGACGCCATTATGTTTGGCCATGCTCACGCCGTTTTCCCGAGTAAAGATTTTGCTGATATCAAAGGGGCTGATATCGCCAAAGGTACGCTGAACGGTGTTCCGGCAGTGATGCCTGGCATATGGGGCGATCATCTCGGTGTGGTCGATCTGCAACTCAGTAATGACAGCGGTAAATGGCAGGTGACGCAGGCAAAAGCGGAAGCACGACCGATTTACGACATCGCCAACAAAAAATCACTGGCTGCGGAAGACAGCAAGCTGGTCGAAACGCTGAAAGCCGATCACGATGCCACCCGCCAGTTTGTCAGCAAACCTATCGGAAAATCTGCCGACAATATGTATAGCTATCTGGCGCTGGTGCAGGACGATCCGACCGTTCAGGTGGTGAACAACGCGCAGAAAGCGTATGTCGAACGTTACATTCAGGGCGATCCGGATCTGGCAAAACTGCCGGTGCTCTCTGCTGCCGCGCCGTTTAAAGTTGGCGGTCGCAAAAATGACCCTGCCAGCTATGTTGAAGTGTAAAAAGGTCAGCTAACCTTCCGCAACGCCGCCGATCTTTATCTCTACCCCAATACGCTGATTGTGGTAAAAGCCAGCGGTAAAGAGGTGAAAGAGTGGCTGGAGTGCTCCGCTGGACAGTTTAACCAGATTGATCCCAACAGCACTCAACCGCAGTCTTTAATTAACTGGGACGGTTTCCGCACCTATAACTTTGATGTTATTGATGGCGTGAATTACCAGATTGACGTCACCCAGCCCGCCCGCTATGACGGTGAATGTCAGGTGATTAATGCCAATGCGGAAAGGATTAAGAACCTGACCTTTAACGGCAAACCGATTGATCCGAACGCGATGTTCCTCGTTGCCACCAATAACTATCGTGCTTATGGCGGCAAATTTGCCGGAACCGGCGATAGCCATATTGCTTTTGCTTCTCCGGATGAGAACCGCTCGGTGCTGGCAGCGTGGATTGCTGAAGAGTCGAAGCGTGCGGGGGAAATTCACCCGGCAGCAGATAACAACTGGCGTTTGGCACCGATCCCCGGCGATAAGAAACTGGATATCCGTTTCGAAACCTCTCCGTCAGATAAAGCCGCAGCGTTTATTAAAGAGAAGGGGCAGTATCCGATGAATAAAGTCGCGACCGATGATATCGGGTTTGCGATTTATCAGGTGGATTTGAGTCAGTAATAGACATCTTTTTCGGGCTACAAATCATCAACCGCATCCGGCATTTATTGGCGGATGCGATGCTACCGTATCTTATCCGCCCTACAAGCCATGCACCGTAGGCCGGATAAGCGCAGCGCATCCGGCAGTTATGCCACACGTTCATCCCGCACCGCCAGCACCTCTGGCAGATGAATCTCAATCCAGTCCGCCAGCGCAGCAACCTTTTCACTCACCTGCTCGCCCAGCGGCGTGAGGCTATATTCCACATGCGGCGGCACCACCGGATACGAGATACGGTTAACAAAACCATCCTGCTCCAGCGCCTGTAGCGACTGCGCAAGCATCTTTTCACTCACCCCACCGATTTTGCGCCGCAGGTCGCTAAAGCGATGAGTACCTTCGCGTAGCGCCACCAGAATCAACACCCCCCAACGGCTGGTGACGTGTTTCAACACCTCGCGCGACGGGCACTGTTCCGCAAAGAGATTGCCCTCTTTCAGTTGTTGCGACAGGCTAACCTGACTCATTTCATACTTACCTTTTTGCACGTACTTACTAAAAGTAAGTTTAGGTGTTAGCGTATTTAAACACAAGACAAAACGATGGAGACTTCCCATGATCGCTATTACTGGTGCCACTGGCCAACTTGGTCACTATGTTATTGAATCCTTGATGAAAACTGTTCCTGCCAGCCAAATAGTGGCTATCGTTCGTAATCCGGCAAAAGCCCAGGCCCTGGCAGCACAAGGCATTACCGTGCGTCAGGCTGACTACGGCGATGAAGCCGCACTGACATCTGCGCTACAGGGCGTGGAAAAACTACTGCTGATCTCTTCCAGCGAAGTGGGTCAACGTGCCCCGCAGCATCGTAATGTTATTAATGCCGCAAAGACGGCTGGCGTGAAATTTATCGCTTATACCAGCCTGCTACATGCAGATACCTCCCCGCTCGGCCTCGCCGATGAGCACATCGAGACGGAGAAAATGCTGGCTGATTCTGGCATCGTTTACACCCTTCTGCGCAACGGCTGGTACACCGAAAACTACCTCGCCAGCGCCCCGGCAGCACTGGAACACGGCGTATTTATCGGTGCGGCGGGCAATGGCAAAATTGCCTCAGCAACGCGGGCAGATTATGCGGCAGCTGCGGCACGCGTGATTAGCGAAGCCGGTCACGAAGGCAAGGTTTACGAACTGGCGGGCGACAGCGCCTGGACGCTGACACAGTTAGCGGCAGAGCTAAGCAAACAGAGCGGCAAGCAGGTTACCTACCAGAACCTGAGCGAAGCCGATTTCGCCGCTGCGCTGAAAGGCGTTGGTCTTCCTGCCGGACTGGCGGACATGCTGGCTGATTCTGACGTTGGCGCATCGAAAGGGGGTCTGTTTGATGACAGCAAAACGCTGAGCAAATTGATTGGTCGCCCAACGACAACGTTAGCCGAAAGCGTAAGCAATCTGTTTAATGTTAATAACTAGTTAATTAAAGTGGCATCCTCCCGCATCCTCTCTGATAATGACGGGATGCCGGGAGCAATCATGTCTGCTTCCTGAACTTTCTTCTGACAGACCAATGGATGCCAGTAATGATTAGCGGCGTGCTGTACGCCCTGTTAGCAGGGTTGATGTGGGGGCTTATTTTTGTCGGGCCGTTGATTGTGCCGGAATACCCGGCGATGTTGCAGTCGATGGGGCGTTATCTGGCGTTAGGGTTAATTGCGCTACCCATTGCCTGGCTGGGACGCGTGCGTTTGCGTCAGTTGGCGCGTCGGGACTGGCTTACCGCCTTGATGCTCACTATGATGGGCAACCTCATTTATTACTTCTGCCTTGCCAGTGCCATTCAACGTACTGGCGCGCCTGTTTCCACGATGATTATCGGCACCCTGCCGGTGGTGATTCCTGTCTTTGCCAATCTGCTTTATAGCCAGCGCGACGGCAAACTCGCGTGGGGAAGACTCGCCCCGGCACTGATTTGTATTGGCATCGGCCTGGCGTGTGTGAATATTGCTGAGTTAAACCACGGACTCCCCGATTTTGACTGGGCACGTTATACCTCTGGCATCGTGCTGGCGTTAGTTTCCGTGGTCTGCTGGGCATGGTATGCCCTGCGCAACGCCCGCTGGCTGCGGGAAAATCCCGACAAACATCCGATGATGTGGGCAACGGCGCAGGCGCTGGTCACACTGCCGGTTTCACTTATCGGCTATCTCGTCGCTTGTTACTGGCTGAATACGCAAACGCCGGACTTCTCCCTACCCTTTGGCCCCCGCCCGCTGGTGTTTATTAGTCTGATGATTGCGATAGCCGTGCTTTGCTCATGGGTCGGCGCACTCTGCTGGAACGTCGCCAGCCAGCGATTACCAACCGTGATTCTCGGGCCGTTGATTGTTTTCGAAACGCTGGCAGGTTTGCTGTACACCTTTTTACTCCGCCAGCAAATGCCGCCGCTGATGACGCTGAGCGGTATCGTGCTGTTAGTGGTTGGCGTGGTCATTGCAGTCAGAGCAAAACCGGAAAAACCTTTAACTGAATCTGTCTCAGAAAGTTGACATGCTGGCTGTGAGTTAAATAAGCCTCTGCTACGTAAGGGTTATAGCATTTGCCTTAAAGATGCATTTAAAATGCACCTTATCTTATTAAGAATGAGGTATCAGCTATGGCTTATCGCGACCAACCTTTAGGTGAACTGGCGCTCTCTATTCCTCGCGCTTCGGCTCTGTTTCGTAAATATGATATGGATTACTGCTGCGGCGGTAAGCAGACGCTGGCGCGCGCGGCGGCACGTAAAGAGCTGGATGTTGACGTCATTGAAGCCGAACTGGCAAAGCTTGCTGAACAACCGATTGAGAAAGACTGGCGTAGCGCCCCGCTGGCAGAAATCATCGACCATATCATCGTGCGCTACCACGATCGTCACCGCGAACAACTGCCGGAACTGATTCTGCAAGCCACCAAAGTAGAGCGCGTTCACGCCG
Source organism: Escherichia sp. MR (assembly GCF_005280595.1). Classification (NCBI taxonomy): domain Bacteria; kingdom Pseudomonadati; phylum Pseudomonadota; class Gammaproteobacteria; order Enterobacterales; family Enterobacteriaceae; genus Escherichia; species Escherichia sp. MR. Next base: position 166,972 of record NZ_SZVK01000002.1, read on the forward strand.
ACAAACCGAGCGTGCCAAAAGGGCTGACAAAATACCTGACCATGCTGCATGAAGAGCTTTCCAGCCATATGATGAAAGAAGAGCAAATTCTCTTCCCGATGATTAAACAAGGCATGGGTAGCCAGGCAATGGGGCCTATCAGTGTGATGGAAAGCGAGCACGATGAAGCGGGCGAACTGCTGGAAGTGATTAAACACACGACCAATAACGTCACACCGCCGCCGGAAGCCTGCACCACCTGGAAAGCGATGTATAACGGCATTAATGAACTGATTGATGACCTGATGGATCACATCAGTCTGGAAAACAATGTACTGTTCCCACGCGCGCTGGCAGGTGAGTGATCTAAAAGCTGGATGGCATTGCGCCATCCAGCATGATAATGCGGTTATTTCCGCAGTTCAGCAGCCCGCTTCTTACCAATAAACAACCAGCCCAACCCCAGCGCGATAAACCACAGCGGGGTAACCAGCAGCGCCTGGCGGGTGTCCTCTTCCAGCGTCAGCAGCACGATGACGAATACAAAGAACGCCATACATACCCAACACATCAGCTTGCCGAGCGGCATCTTGTAGATCGACTTCTCATGCAGGTGCGGACGTTGTTTGCGGTACACCAGGTACGAACAAAGGATAATCGTCCAGACAAACATAAACAGAATCGCGGAAACGGTTGTGATCATCGTGAACGCACCAATCACGCTTGGATTCACGTACAACATCACCACGCCGCCGAGCAGACAGATGCAAGAGAAGGTCAGCCCTTTCGCGGGTACTGCGCGTTTAGAGAGTTTAGCGAATGCTTTCGGCGCGACGCCTTCCTGCGCCAGACCAAACAGCATACGGCTGGTAGAGAATACGCCGCTGTTAGCGGAAGACGCCGCAGAGGTCAGCACCACAAAGTTAATTACGCTGGCAGCAGCAGGCAAACCTACCAACACAAACAGTTCAACAAACGGGCTTTTCTCCGCGACCACAGAACTCCACGGCGTCACAGACATAATTACAATTAGCGCGAAGACGTAGAACATAATGATGCGGATCGGAATGGAGTTAATCGCGCGTGGCAGTGATTTCTCCGGATCTTTCGTTTCCGCAGCCGTTGTACCGACCAGTTCAATCCCCACGAAAGCGAAAACCGCAATCTGGAATCCGGCAAAGAAGCCGCTTAAGCCTTTCGGGAACCAGCCGCCGTCATTCCACAAATGCGCGAACGACGCTTCCACACCGGTCGGAGACTGGAAGTGCATCATCACCATGATCAGACCAACGACAATCAGCGACACGATGGCGACGATTTTGATCATCGCAAACCAGAACTCCATCTCACCAAACATTTTCACGGTGGCGAGATTAAGAACCAGCAACAGAATGATCACCGACAGCGACGCCACCCAGTCGGAAAGCCCAGGGAACCAGAACTGCGCATAAGCGGTAATAGCGACAACATCCGCCATACCGGTAACCACCCAACAGAACCAATAGGTCCAGCCAGTGAAATATCCTGCCCACGGTCCCAATAAATCGGAAGCGAAGTCACTAAAAGATTTGTATTCCAGATTCGAAAGCAGCAATTCCCCCATTGCCCGCATCACGAAAAAGAGCATAAAACCAATGATCATATAAACGAAAATGATCGACGGCCCGGCAAGACTGATTGTTTTACCGGAACCCATAAACAACCCTGTACCTATGGCACCGCCAATGGCAATAAGCTGAATATGTCGGTTTGTGAGATTGCGCCGTAGCGACTGTTCAGCCGGAGCCTGATCATCGGCAACGACTTTTACCTGATCTACCATGTTTTTTTCTTCCTGTACCTGTCTGTGTTGTTCAGGCTCTGCGGCCTTTAGTCAGTCTATGATACGACGAATCTGTATCGGGACTCATCGATATTAGGTAACAATACGCGGGATGAATACTAAGATTTAGATCTAATGTTAATTTTATGTTTAAAGTGGGTGTCATATCACGGTGATAACGCGAAACAGCTCACAAAAATACACGCTTACGGGGTCTTTTCAACACAAAATAGCGTCGTTTGGCAAACTGAAGGGTTTATTGCTGAATGCCTGCTCCCCTCTGGTTCGAGGGGAACAGAATGCGCTGCTTAGAGGATTTCCAGCAGTTCGACTTCAAACACCAGGGTGCTGAACGGAGGGATGGAGGCGCCAGCGCCGCGCTCGCCATATGCCAGTTCCTGCGGGATGGTCAGTTCCCATTTAGAACCTACCGGCATCAGAGTCAGTGCTTCAATCCAGCCAGGGATCACGCCGTTAACCGGGAATTCAGCCGGTTCGCCACGGGCAACGGAACTGTCAAATACAGTACCGTCGATCAATTTACCGGTGTAATGAACACGAACGCGGTCGGTACGTGCCGGTATTGCGCCTTCACCCTGGTTGATCACGCGGAATTGCAGGCCAGATTCGGTGCTATTCACACCCTCTTTTTTAGCGTTTTCTTCCAGGTATTTCACACCTTCAGCAGCCATCGCCTGGAAACGCTGACGACGAACGGCATCGGCACGTTCGTGAATTTCACGCAGCGCGCGGTGCACCACATCAACCGGAACAGCCGGATGTTTACCTTCCAGTGCATCGGCAATGCCTGCAACCAGTGCTTCTGGCAGCAACCCTTGCAGGCCAGATTCACTCAGTTGTTGCCCTACCTGCAAACCTATACCGTAGCTTGCTTGCGCTTCGATGGTGTCAAAAGTTGGGGTGGTCATCGTATTTCCTTTCTTAGGGTATAAAGTAGCGGGCAGCATATCAGCCACACTTCTTTGGGTAAAACTTTGTCGCGGGAATGATGACAAATCCCGGGGAAAAAGAAACAATAGCAATATCCCGTATGAATATAATAAAGGCGGGTTTACCACGGACATCATAGCGTTAGCTTATTCATAGGCTATGATTGAGGAACAAGACGCGGAGCAGGAGGAAACCATGCCCGGGCGCTTTGAACTAAAACCAACCCTGGAGAAAGTCTGGCACGCGCCGGATAATTTTCGCTTCATGGACCCGCTGCCGCCGATGCATCGTCGGGGGATCATTATTGCTGCCATTGTATTGGTGGTCGGTTTTCTGCTTCCGTCTGATGATACGCCCAACGCGCCGGTAGTGACGCGTGAAGCGCAGCTGGATATTCAGTCACAATCACAACCGCCAACGGAAGAGCAACTACGGGCGCAATTAGTTACCCCACAAAATGATCCTGATCAGGTAGCTCCAGTCGCCCCTGAACCGATACAGGAAGGCCAACCGGAAGATCAGCCACAAACCTCGCAAACGCAACCATTCCAGCCAGATAGTGGAATAGATAATCAGTGGCGCTCTTATCGTGTCGAACCAGGTAAAACGATGGCGCAGCTATTCCGCGACCACGGACTACCCGCCACCGATGTCTATGCCATGGCGCAGGTAGAAGGCGCGGATAAGCCACTGAGTAATTTGCAAAACGGGCAGATGGTGAAAATCCGCCAGAACGCCAGCGGCGTAGTGACGGGCTTAACCATTGATACGGGGAATAATCAACAGGTTCTGTTTACCCGCCAGCCGGATGGCAGTTTTATTCGTGCGCGGTAGATGAAGGGTCAACGAGAAGCCAGCTAAGGATTGTCTCTTTGATGACCTTACGTCTGGCTTCCAGCGCCTGCGGTGAAACCATACTGATGTGATAAACCAGGCCAAGCGTATGCTGGTTGATCAAATAATATCCCCCAAGCGCGGCAATATTAATATTCACCTGCAACGGGTCGATATCTGGCTTAAAAATATTGAGTCTCTTCCCTTCAGCCAACAAAGATTCCATTAACTGCAAGTGCGCATGGTTAATTTCTAAAAGACGCTGTGATTTTGCATAATGCACACCTTTGCTCTGGTTTTCACTATGCACAATTTTTAAAAACCAGGGGTTAGCAATGTAATAATCCCAGGTAAAATCGATGATTTTTTCAATTGCTTTTTGTGGAGGAAGACCTGAAACATCCAGGGATTTTTCTTTTTGCCGAATATCGTTCCAGGTATATTCCAGCACTTCGATAAATAAATTTTCTTTATTTCCAAAGTGGTGATAAACCGTCTGTTTACTGCACCCTGCGGCCTTCACAATATTATCGACTCTGGCCCCTTCATAACCATATTCGGCAAATTCATTAACCGCACATAATAATAGTTTTTCCTTCAGGCTTTGTACGTTGCTGGTATCAAGATACATAACGCTTCCCCATCTCCTCTTCATGATGTCTATCATAACCTGATTTGATTTCAGCTCCAGAAAAAAGGGCAAAAACTTTTACTTTCATCAGGTTATCAAATGTCCTGTGATCCTTATCGCAAATCAACCAACCAGATGGTTGATCTTTCTTGCCGCACGCCGCAAGCTAATCGTCACTTAGGGAAACAATATTTAAAAAGAGAGCTATTGTATGAAATCCACTCGTCCTGTTGCCGTTATCACTGGAGCCGCACGTGGCATTGGTAAGGGGTGTGCGCTGGAGCTTGCCCGTGGCGGATTTAATCTGTTGATTAACGATCGCCCCGATGCCGACAGCGTAGAAAAATTACATGCCACGCAACAGGAATGTCTGGCAGAAGGCGTGGAAGTGATTTGCTTCCCTGCCGATGTTGGCGATCTCTCCCTGCATGAAGAGATGCTCGACGCGGCGCAAAATCAGTGGGGGCGTCTGGACTGCCTGCTCAATAACACGGGCATTTCAGTGAAAAAGCGCGGTGACCTTCTCGACCTCGAACCGGACAGCTTCGACCAAAACATTGCCATTAATACCCGCGCGCCGTTCTTCCTCGCACAGGCATTCAGTAAACGTCTGCTCGCACAGCCAAAACCAGAAACAGAATTCCCGCACCGCTCAATTATTTTTGTCAGTTCCATCAACGCCATCATGCTGGCGATGAATCGCGGCGAATACACAATTGCCAAAACCGCCGTTTCTGCCGCTGCTCGTCTGTTTGCTGCTCGCCTTTGCAACGAACAAATTGGCGTCTATGAAGTGCGCCCTGGTCTCATCAAAACCGATATGACTATTCCGGCAACGGCTTATTACGACGAATTGATTGCCAAAGGACTGGTGCCGTGGGGACGTTGGGGTTATCCGGCGGATATCGCCTCCACTGTCCGCGCGATGGCGGAAGGCAAACTGATTTACACCTGTGGTCAGGCAGTCGCCATCGACGGTGGCTTAAGTATGCCGCGCTTCTGAGGCTAAACCATGAGAGATCTGTTACAACGCCCGGATTTATTCAGTATCAATACCGCGACGCTGGGCTATAAAGTGCCGCTGCCCGCCATTATTGATGCCTGTGCCGCACGCGGTATCGGTGCGATCGCCCCCTAGCGCAGAGAGTTGCAGGGTGAAGATCTTCAGCAGATCGCCCGCCAGCTTGCCGTCAATAACATGCGCGTTTCCGGTTTATGCCGTAGCACCTACTACACCGCGCCGACGCTGGCGGAACGCAAACTGGCAATTGATGATAACCGCCGGGCGCTGGACGACGCAGCGGTGCTGAACGCCGCCTGTTATATGCAGGTGGTTGGCGGTCTGCCAACGGGCACTAAAGATCTATATGAAGCGCGAGAACAAGTGAAACAAGGGATTCGCCAGTTGCTGCCACATTCGAAAGATGTCGGCGTGCCAATTGCGCTGGAGCCGCTGCACCCAATGACCGCCGCCGATCGCTCTTGCCTGTGCACGTTACACCAGGCGCTGGACTGGTGTGATGAACTCGATCCCGATGGCGAATTTGGCCTCGGCGTGGCTGTGGATGTTTACCATGTCTGGTGGGATCCGGATCTCGCCAGTCAAATCCAGCGTGCCGGAAAACGCATTCTCGCGTTTCATGTTTCCGACTGGTTAGTGCCGACCACCGATCTGGTCAATGGCCGGGGAATGCCGGGAGATGGCGTGATAAATATTCCGTCAATTCGTCGACTGGTTGAAAACGCCGGATTTAATGGCGCTATTGAACTGGAAATATTCTCACCGTACTGGTGGCAGAAAGATATTAACAGCACGCTGGATATTAGCGTCGATCGCATCGCGCATTATTGCTAAGGAATAATCATGAGTGACCAACCCGTTCTGTTCAGCAGAGCGGCGGCTTCCTGCCGCCTGACGTTGAACCGTGAAGATAAATGTCATGCTATTAACGAAGAGATGATTGAATCTCTCGACCATTATTTAAATGAAATTGAAAACGACACCACATTACGATTAGTCGAATTAACGGCAACCGGCGATAAATTCTTTTGTGCGGGCGGTGATATTAAATCGTGGTCGGCCTATTCGCCATTAGATATGGGCAGAAAATGGATTAAACGCGGTAATGACGTTTTTAATCGCCTGCGCAATCTACCGCAATTAACGGTTGCGAATCTCAACGGTCATACCATCGGCGGCGGTATTGAACTTGCCTTGTGCTGCGATATTCGTATTGCTCGCCCCAACGCGAAATTTTCTAACCCGGAAGTCATGCTCGGCATGGTGCCTGGCTGGATGGGCATTGAACGCGTGCTTAATCAGGTCGGCCCGGTGGTCGGTCGCCAGATGCTGATGTTAGGTAAACGTCTGACGGCGCATGAAGCCCAGGCGGCGAATTTAATTGATGAAGTAGTAGAAAAAGAACAGGTGGAAAGCTGGATGGCGAACCAGTTAGCGCAGCTGGAAAAATGTGGTCCGGTGGCACTGGCGCATATTAAGCAGCTGATTCTGGCACTGGAAAATAAACACGCTGAATACCCACACCAGTTACTGGCTGGATTAATGTCCGCCACTCAGGATTGCCAGCAGGCGACGCAGGCATTTGCCGAAAAAAGTAGCGTGAGCTTCCATAATCAATAAGGAAATTGTATGCGTAAGATAACAACCGCCGAGGCACTGGCGGCGCAAATTCAGGATGACGCAACCATTGCCATTAGCGGTAACGGCGGCGGCATGGTGGAAGCCGACCATATTCTGGCAGCCATTGAAGCGCGTTTCCTGCAAACCGGACACCCGCGCGATCTGACATTAATCCACTCGCTGGGCATTGGCGATCGCGACTGCAAAGGCACGAACCGCTTCGCTCATGCTGAAATGCTCAAACGCATTATTGCCGGACACTTTACCTGGTCGCCCAAAATGCAGGCGCTGGTAAAAAATAACGCGATTGAAGCCTATTGTTTTCCTGGTGGCGTTATTCAGGCGTTGCTACGGGAGATCGGTGCTGGACGTCCGGGGCTTTTTACCCACGTTGGGCTGGGATCGTTTGTTGATCCACGCAATGGCGGCGGAAAGTCGAACGCTTGCACCACCGAGGATCTGGTAGAACTGATTGAAATCGATGGTGAAACCAAACTCCGCTATCGCCCTTTCAAAGTGGACTATGCCATTTTGCGTGGCACTTATGCCGACCCACGTGGCAACGTCAGCCTCGAAGAAGAAGCGATTGATATGGATAGCTATTCGATGGCACTGGCAGCACACAACAGCGGTGGCAAAGTGTTCGTACAGGTGCGCGATGTACTGGAAGCCGGTGCCATTGAACCACGCCGGGTCAAATTACCGGGGATTCTGGTTGATGGCATCGTTGAATACCGCGAACAACCGCAAACCTATCTTGGCGGTTACGACCTGACGATCAGCGGTCAACATCGCCGTCTGAGTTCTAACGACGCTATTGAACTGGTTAGTCATCCGGTACGTCGCTTAATTGCCCGTCGGGCAGCGCGCGAGCTGGTGGCAGGCGCTTCAACCAACTTTGGCTTTGGTATCCCCGGCGGTATTCCTGGGGTTGCGCTGCGTGAAGGCGTTCCTTACCAAAGTTTATGGCTAAGCGTCGAGCAAGGCGTGCATAACGGTATGATGCTGGATGACGCGTTTTTCGGCTGCGCCCGTAACGCCGACGCCATTATCCCTTCGCTGGATCAATTCGAGTTCTACAGCGGCGGCGGCATCGACATTACTTTCCTCGGCATGGGCGAGATGGATCAACATGGTAACGTCAACGTCTCACACCTGAACGGCAATTTAATCGGCCCCGGCGGATTTCTCGAAATTGCGCAAAACGCCCGTAAGGTGGTGTTCTGCGGCACGTTCGACGCCAAAGGCAGCAAGATTGATGTAACGCCAGATGGCTTGCATATCGCTCAGTCAGGTCAAATCCCTAAACTGGTTACTCAGGTGGAAAAAATCACTTTTAGCGCCGCCTACGCACAGCACAGCGGTCAGGAAGTGTTGTATATCACTGAACGCGCGGTGTTTCAGTTAACGGCAGAAGGCGTTGAATTAATTGAAATCGCGCCGGGCGTGGAGATTGACCGCGACATTCTGCCGTTCATGGCTTTCCGTCCAATTATCAACCAGCCGCGCCTGATGGAAAGTAGCCTGTTTACGCCAATGGAGGACGCATGAGCCAGACTGATGACGCCATCCTCGATGCGCTGACGCACGTCACTTTCCCGAAGGGTTTTGTGTCAGCAGAGCCAACGTCAATTGTCACGGTGGACGGTGTTGATTACCCACTCTGGCAAGTTGATGCTCTGGTCGTTGGTAGCGGCGCGGCAGGATTACGTGCGGCGGTTGAACTGAAACGTCGCCAGCAAAATGTGCTAATCGCCACCGCCGGGTTATACATGGGAACATCGGCCTGCTCCGGTTCCGATAAACAGACGCTGTTTACCGCCGCAACGGCGGGCAACGGCGATAACTTCGCAAAACTTGCTGAAGCACTGGCGAGCGGCGGTGCGATGGATCACGACACGGCGTATGTCGAAGCGGTCGGTTCCCTACATACCCTTGGCGGGCTGCAATATCTCGGTCTGGAATTACCGGAAGATCGCTATGGTGCAATTCTCCGTTATCAGACCGACCATGACGAAGCCGGACGCGCAACCTCCTGTGGACCGCGCACTTCTCGTCTGATGGTGAAAGTATTGCTCGAAGAAGTGCAGCGCCTCGCCATCCCACTGTTGACCAGTGCAACGGTGATTAAACTGCTGCATCAACGCGGTGAAAACGGCGAAGATCGTGTGGCCGGGGCTATCCTCGCAACCGGTTCCCGCGCCCATAACCCGTGGGGGCTGGCAATTGTCACTGCGCCCAATGTGGTACTGGCAACAGGCGGGCCGGGCGAGCTTTATCGCGACAGTGTTTATCCGCATAAATGCTTTGGCTCGCTGGGGCTGGCGCTGGAAGAAGGTCTGACGCTAACCAATCTGACCGAAAGCCAGTTTGGTATAGGCACGCCGCGCAGCACATTCCCGTGGAATTTGTCTGGCACCTATGTGCAGGTGATCCCGTATATCTATTCCGTGGATGCCGAGGGTAACGAGTATAACTTCCTCGCGGATTACTATCGCACCACCCAGGAACTGGCTTCAAACATCTTCCGTAAAGGCTATCAGTGGCCGTTCCACGCTACGCGAGTGATGGATTTCGGCTCAAGCCTGTTAGATATGGCGGTGGCACAAGAGCAGCAATCAGGCCGCCTGGTTTTTATGGATTTCAAGCGAAATCCTGAAGCGGTGCCTGGTGATTTGCCATTCTCATTAGATCGACTGGACGACGACGTTCGCGCATATCTGGAAAATAACGACGCTCTGGCGCCATCGCCTATCGAACGTCTGCAAAGAATGAATCCGCTGTCCATCTCACTGTATAAGATGCACGGTTACGATCTCACCACACAGCCGTTGCAGTTTGCCATGAACAATCAGCATATGAATGGCGGCATTGAGGTTGATATCTGGGGGCAAACGTCTCTGCCTGGTTGTTTTGCAGTGGGAGAAGTCGCCGGAACTCACGGTGTTACCCGACCTGGCGGCGCGGCGCTGAATGCCGGACAAGTTTTTGCCGTGCGTCTGGCGCGTTTTATTGGCTGCACACAAAAGCGATCTGTTGAAGATGATGTCGCACAACTGGCATCTCCGGCACTAAATTCAATCAGAGAGATCATCACTCAGGCGCACGATAATGGAAACGGGATGCCGTTGTCTGCGGTGAGGGAAAAAATCCAGGCACGAATGTCTGACTACGCTGGGTTTATTTGCCATGGCGATAAAGTCCGGCGCGCCACTCGCGATGCCCTGCTATTGAATGAATTTGTACAACGGCATGGTTTGGCTATCAAACACGTGGGCGAAGTTGCCGAATTGTTTATGTGGCGGCATATGGCGCTGACGTCTGCCGCCGTATTGACACAGTTGACGCATTATATTGATGCAGGCGGCGGCAGTCGTGGGGCGAGGATGATTATTGATCCACAAGGCGAATGTCTACCACAAACTCGTCGCGGCGTAAAAGAAGAATGGCGCTTTCGCTCTGAACTCGCTGAAGACAAAAATCACAAATTAACGATTCAATATTCGCAAGGTTCTTTTATTACCGAAGTGAAGTCGTTACGTGTGCTACCGCGTATTAATGGTATTTACTTTGAAAAAAACTGGCCAGATTTCCTAAAGGGAGAGATTTACACATAATAATTTTTAATATGTTCTCTGTACCTGATTTTTATTAACTATTACACGGAATTACCAACAACCAGGGTTTATTAATATAATTAAAAGGTTTAAACATGAATAAAATAAAGAATTATCGGTGGCATATGATTGCCCTCGTATGCTTTATCACTGTAATCAATTATCTGGACAGAACGGCGTTAGGTATTGCAGCTCCAACTATTATGGAGACAACCGGAATAACCAAAGAGCAATATTCATGGATTGTCAGTGCATTCCAGTTGGCCTATACATTAGGGCAACCGGTAATGGGCTTCTTTATTGATACCGTGGGTTTGAAGTTAAGTTTTGCGATATGTGCCGCAGTCTGGGGGCTGGCAACAATGGGTCATGCGTTGACCGGAACATGGTCAGGTCTGGCATTTATGCGCGCCCTGATGGGTTTCAGCGAAGCGTCGGCCATTCCGGCGGGTGTAAAAACCGCATCAACATGGTTCCCGGCAAAAGAGCGTGGCGTGGCGACAGGTGTTTTCAATATGGGCACCTCACTCGGCGCGATGCTTGCACCACCGTTGATTGCCTGGTGCATTATGTTTCATAGCTGGCAATTTGCGTTTATTGTCTCAGGTAGCCTTGCTTTGCTCGCGGCTTTATTTTGGTTCTTTTGTTATAAAGATCCGAAAGATGCCAAACGCCTTTCTGATGAAGAGCGCCACTATATTGAATCAGGGCAAGAACAGCATCTTAAAACAGATAAGAAAGAAAAAACGTCAATCAAGCATATCCTCAGCCAACGTAATTTCTGGGGGATTGGCATCGCGCGGTTTCTCGCAGACCCGGCATGGGGAACCATTAACTTCTGGGTGCCGATTTTCTTCGTCGAAACGCTGCATTTTAGCCTGAAAGAAATTGCCATGTTCGTCTGGCTGCCTTTCCTGCTGGGCGACCTCGGCTGTTTAGCCAGTGGTTTTGTCGCGAAGTTCTTCCACGATCGCGGCGTGAGTTTAATTAACTCGCGAAGAATTACCTTCACTATTGCAGCCGTCATTATGATGACGATTGGTCTGGTGAGTATTGTCGAAAATCCCTACATTGCCGTATTACTGATTAGTATTGGCGCGTTCTCGCATCAATGTCTTTCTACTGTGGCAGCAACTCTGGGTGGCGATCTGTTCAAAAAAGACGAAGTCGCTACCGCAGTGGGTATGGCAGGAGCCTGTGCGTGGAGCGGTCAGTTGATTTTCAACCTGTTCATCGGGGCATTCGTTCACATTATCGGCTTCGCGCCGTTCTTTATTGCCCTGGCTTTCTTTGACATTATTGGCGCTATTGCGTTATGGACGCTTATCAAAGTTAAAGATGAAGAACCGCAAGTACAGTTAGCGACAAGCTAATTAATAGATATCAGAGCGTTATATTGTCAGTTGTAACGCTTTCGCTATAAAGCAAAACGCCGACCAATGGTCGGCGTTTTTACGTCTCGTTGAATAACGAATTATTCAGCTACTACGTTTACGATCACTTTCGCGAATACTTCGCTGTGAACCTGGAAGCTCACTTCGTGTTCGCCAGTGGTACGCAGAACGCCGTTCGGCAGACGAACTTCGCTCTTAGCCACTTCAACGCCAGCTGCAGTTACAGCGTCAGCGATGTCGCGAGTACCGATGGAACCGAACAGCTTACCTTCGTCGCCAGCTTTAGACGCGATGGTAACAGTTTCCAGTGCATTGATTTTCTCAGCGCGAGCATTAGCAGCTGCCAGAACTTCAGCCAGTTTAGCTTCCAGTTCAGCGCGACGTGCTTCGAAGAATTCAATGTTTTTCTTGGTAGCTGGAACAGCTTTACCCTGCGGTACCAGGAAGTTACGAGCATAGCCCGCTTTAACGTTTACCTGATCACCCAGGCTACCCAGGTTTGCTACTTTATCAAGCAGAATAACTTGCATTACCTTATCCTCTCAAAGTCGTATTAATGGACCGTGACCGATTACTGATGGCGATCAGTGTACGGCAGCAGGGACAGGTAGCGAGCGCGTTTGATAGCGCGAGCCAGCTGACGCTGGTATTTTGCACGGGTACCGGTGATACGGCTTGGGACAATCTTACCGCTTTCGGTGATGTAGTTTTTCAGCGTAGCGATATCTTTATAGTCGATCTCTTGAACGCCTTCCGCGGTGAAACGGCAGAACTTGCGACGACGGAAATAACGTGCCATATGGCTAGTCTCCAGAATCTATCAATTCAATCTGCTCGGCATGCAAAACCATTTTGCTCAGTCCGTTCTTTGCCTTGTGGCATGAAATGAACCCCTGAACGGTTATGCGACTGCCGACCGTTATACTGTGAGTAATGGCCTGGTTTTCGTGTCCGCTAACAATAACGGGCATTTGGCACCACGCCTGCCGGTGAAAACCGGCTTCCTCCTGCACAGAACGATGCTCAAGCACGAACTGGCAGTGAGGAATTCCTGATGGACTGACCTTTCGAAGGGGAGTCCTGCACACGGTGCCGGACAACACCAGACGGTTGGTCATCAGAAATTACTCTTCAGAATCCCCAGCTTCAGCATCATCAGCGGTTTCGTTTGCGAAATCATCGCGACGCTCACGGCGCTCGTCTTTCGCTTTAACCATCGGAGATGCTTCGGTAACAGCGTGCTTGGTACGCATAACCATGCTGCGGATAACGGCATCGTTGAAGCGGAAGGTAGTTTCCAGCTCATCGATCACTTCCTGCGGAGCTTCAACGTTCATCAGAACGTAGTGTGCTTTGTGCAGTTTGTTGATCGGGTAAGCCAGCTGACGGCGGCCCCAGTCTTCCAGACGGTGGATCTTGCCTTCTGCACCAGTGATGGCAGCAGTGTAGCGCTCGATCATGCCCGGAACCTGTTCGCTCTGGTCAGGATGGACCATAAAAACGATTTCGTAATGACGCATCGAATTGCTCCTTACGGATTATTCAGCCTCCTGTCTGGGTCAGCCGAATCCCGGGGAGGCAAGGAACGTGTTAAAGGTCGGCTGAAAAATGACGCGTTATAGTACTGGTATGCTCCGTTAAACTCAAGGCCAGCCGACAAATAAATCTCATCTTTCACCAAATCGTACTAACCCGCTGATTTGAAGTTCATCACATTCCATTACGGTATTTTTTTGAACAACTGCATCAGAAATGGTCACCATCAACTTCTTTATCATTGATTAAAATTAAATCAGAAGATCATCACAGAGGAGCGCGTACAAAGACAGCCGTCGAGGAGGTATCTATGTTCAGTCGTGTTTTAGCCCTTCTGGCTGTGCTTTTGCTAAGTGCAAATACATGGGCAGCTATTGAAATTAATAACCACCAGGCCAGAAATATGGACGATGTGCAAAGCTTAGGCGTGATTTATATCAATCATAATTTCGCCACTGAGAGTGAAGCACGTCAGGCATTAAATGAAGAGACCGATGCGCAGGGCGCAACGTACTACCACGTGATTCTGATGCGGGAACCGGGGAGTAACGGCAACATGCACGCCAGCGCGGATATTTATCGCTAGCACCAGGTATAACCAACGAAATATTGCCATAGTTTGCTTTGCCCCCTTCTCAGGGGGCTTTTTTACGCGGACATTCAACGAATAACGACTTCCGGGTCCGGCTCATGGGTAATGCGATTACGTAAGTCGCGGCGCATTATTTCTATTACCCAGAACCAGAAAATATGCCCAAGAATTTCAGAGGCATATTCGTCAAAAGGCAGTTGACTGAGCGGCGGCGTTAAATTCAGCGCCGGGCAAAAAATACCGTGAACTGCTACTGTCACAATAAGCCCTGCTAATACCCCCTGCCATAATTTCACTTTCGGGAAAATTTCCGCGACAACACAATAGCCTATCGCAAAAACCAGTGAGAAGATGATATGCGTTACCATTACCGGATTAATGATATGTTCCGAGAATGTATACACCGTTTGTGTTGGATCGATGCCTAAATAATCCCGTAAAAAGATATACGGCGGATTAAATTCATCACGACCACCGGAAAATGTGCGTGGCGGCAACGGAACTTCTGCTCCCCATTTAACAAATGCCGAAATAATTCCTGAAAGAACCCCCACCAGTAACGCCACGCCATACCGGCGACGTTGCGGATCAGTTCTGACAAACAATCCACTGATAGTCATAAAAACACCTGTTGTTTATACGATTTTTTAACTGAAGAGGCCCCGGAATCAGACCAATTACATCCCTCAGGAGGTAATAATTCCGGGGCGCACTGATTACTTCTGCCCGTAATAGGCGTTGGGCCCGTGCTTACGCATGAAGTGTTTGTTCATGAGATAACTGTCGATGTGATTCAGTTGTGGGTTAATGCCGCGCGCAATCCACGCCATTTTTGCCACTTCTTCCATCACCACCGCGTTATGCACCGCATCGTGAGCATCTTTTCCCCAGGCAAATGGCCCGTGCTGATACACCACAATTCCCGGCGTATGCAGCGGCTCGGCATCGCCCAGCGTTTCGATAATCACTTTGCCGGTGTTCAGTTCATACTCGCCCTGCACTTCTTCTTCGCTTAATCCACGCGTACACGGGATGTCGCCAAAGAAGTAATCGGCGTGCGTGGTGCCTAACGCAGGGATAGCCAGCCCCGCCTGCGCCCATGCGGTGGCATGAGTGGAGTGGGTATGCACGATGCCGCCAAGCGACGGGTAACGGCGGTAGAGTTCGAGATGCGTCGCGGTGTCTGAAGAGGGACGATACCGCCCGTCTACCACTTCACCGCTCATATCAACCACCACCATATCGTCTGCTTTCATGGTTTCGTAGGCGACGCCGCTGGGCTTGATCACCACCAGCCCGCGTTCGCGGTCAATGGCGCTGACGTTGCCCCAGGTAAAGGTCACCAGCCCGTAACGCGGCAGATCCATGTTGGCTTCAAACACCTGCTGTTTCAGCTTTTGCATTATGCCGCCTCCACCATGCCTGCTTTGGCCATGCGCGCTTTCACCCAATCACGCGCTTTTGCCACTTCCGCCGCCGGGTCCTCCGCCGTTTCGCTCCACATCTCAATCAGGTACGGCCCGCAATAGCCACTCTGTTTGAGCGTTTCGAAGCAACGTTCGAAATCCACAACGCCTTCGCCAAACGGTACGTTTTTGAAGACGCCCGGTTTGGTGTCTTTCACATGCACCGCGACGATATGCCCGATTCCAGCCTGCAATTCCATCTGCACGTCGTTGTCCCACGCCGACAGGTTGCCGATATCCGGGTAGAGCTGGAACCACGGGTTGTTGAGATAGTGCGCGTAGCCCAGCGCCTTGCTGATGGAGTTCATCAGTGGGTAATCCATGATCTCCATCGCCAGCGTCACCTGCGCGCGACTCGCCATCTCAACGCTCTCTTTCAGGCCGTCACGGAAACGACGACGCGTTTCGTTATTGGCTTCCTGGTAGTAAACGTCATAGCCCGCCAGTTGGATCACGCGAATGCCGACGTCCTGCGCGAACTGGATAGCTTTGCGCATAATTTCCAGCCCCTGCGCCCGCACCGCGTCATCTTCACTGCCCAACGGGAAACGACGGTGGGCAGAAAGGCACATAGACGGCACGCGCACGCCGGTTTCCACAATTGCATTCACCAGCGCCAGACGCTGTTCGCGGCTCCAGTCGAGGCGCGACAGGCGATCGTCCGTTTCATCCACCGACATCTCGACAAAATCGAAGCCTAACGTTTTTGCCAGTTGCAGCCGTTCCAGCCAGCACTCCCCGGCGGGGAGTGCTTTTTCATAGATGCCAAGCGGGATTTGTTTGGACAACATATCCGCTCCTTAGCCCCACAGTTCGGCGATGGAACGTTTGAACTGGCGCGCGGCTTCAACCGGAGACGCAGCGTCACGGATGCTGCGACCTGCGATAAACACATGAATCGGAATACCTTTGAACAGTGGCAGATCTTCCAGCGCCAGGCCACCGGTGACGGTCACTTTGAAGCCCATATCGGAAAGACGTTTGATCGCGGTAATGTCCGCTTCGCCCCACGCCACGCCTGCGGCCTGCGCGTCACGGCTGCGGTGATATACTACTTGCTGAATGCCTGCATCGCGCCACTGCTGCGCCTGTTCCCAGGTCCAGTAACCGGTCAGTTCGATCTGTACGTCACCGTTAAACTCTTTTGCCACGTCCAGCGCGCCTTTGGCGGTATTGATATCCGCACAGCAAATCACGGTCACCCAGTCAGCGTTGGCTTCAAAACACATACGAGAAAGAATTTTGCCCGCATCGGCAATTTTGGCGTCTGCCAGCACAATTTTATGCGGGTAGAGTGCTTTCAGATCGCGAACCGCACGCACGCCTTCGCCTACGCAAAGAATGGTGCCCACTTCGATAATGTCGACTTCTTCAGCAATCAGGCGAGTGGTTTCGTAGGCGCTATCCATAGTCTGGTTGTCCAGCGCGACTTGCAACATGGGTAATGACATCTTCAATTCCTTCTTAAGCAGCCGCGTTGGTGCGGTCAATTAAATCCAGTACTTCCTGCTCGGTACGGCAGGCACGTAAACGGTCGAAATTCTCTTCATCTTCAAACAGGTTGACGATTTGCATGATGCCCACTTCCTGGTGAGTGTTGGCATCGACCGCCGCCATCGTGATGAGGATATCTACCGGGTCGTTATCTTCGTGGTTGAACTCCAGTGGCTTTTTCAGCGTCACCAGTGCAAAGCCGGTTTTTTTGACGCCCTCTTCCGGGCGTCCGTGCGGCATTGCCAGGCCTGGCGCGAGCACAAAGTACGGGCCGTGCTGTTCAACCGCATCCAGAATCGCCTGGTAGTAACGCGGCTCGACAATGTCCGCCGCCACCAGCAGATCAACACCAATTTTTACCGCTTCCTGCCAGGTTTCAGCCTCAGCCTGTAGACGGATGGATTTATTTTCCGCCAGCGAATCACGTAATTTCATAGCGCGCCCTTACTTCACGTCCTGCGGGAAATGCTCTTTGATCACTTCCAGCAGTTTCGGGCCAAAGTCGGCAGGAGAGAGCATGTTGCGCACACCGACGACATATTTGTTGCCAGTCACGGTGATTTCACCCGCGATATGTGTGGATGCGATGATGATATCCGCACCGCTCAACTCGCTTTTGTATTCGCCAACCGCGCAGCTATTTACCGTGTGGTCGATGTTCGACTGGGTTAAAAACTGATCCACTTTCATCTTCATGATCATGGAACTGCCTTGTCCGTTGCCACACACAGCCAGAATACGTACGGTCATAATCAAAACTCCTTATTAAGCAGACTGTTCTGCCAGTTGTTTTTCTGCATCTTCTTCTGCGCGCAGTGCGCGGCCAGCGAAGAACATATAAGCCAGTGCAATGACGATGATGACGGCCATAAAGGCGATACCGATGGAGAAGAAGCCCTGCATCATTGGCGGCGCCAGAATCGACCAGTCCGCCATCCCCATCCAGGCGCTCATACCGGTGAGTTTCACCGCCCAGACACAGCCGAAGATTTCAATCATCCCCATCACCAGACAAATCTTCAGCGCCGCGCGCCAGCCACCGAAGTGGTTAGCGAACACGCCGATGGTGGCGTTGGAGAAGAACATTGGGATAAAGCCAGGAATAATCAGGATCGAAGAGCCACAGGCGACCAGGATGCCAACCGCAATCAACTGACCGATGGTGCCCCACATAAAGCCCCAGACCACGGCGTTCGGCGCGAAGCTATAGATAGCCGCACAGTCAATCGCCAGAACCGCACCAGGGATCAGTCGCTGGGAGATACCGTTAAATGCTTCAGAGAGTTCCGCCACAAACATGCGCACGCCCTGAGTGATGATGAAAATCGCTACCGCAAAGGAGAAACCGGTTTGCAGGATGTAGACCGTCCAGTGCACTTTGCCTGCCATCGCCTGTACGGTGTCGATACCGAAGGAGAGCAGAATGGCGCCAAAGAAGATGGTCATCACAATCGCCGTGGAGACGATGTTATCGTGGAAAATGTTCAACCAGCCCGGCAATTTGAGGTCTTCAACGCTCTCCTCTTTTTTGCCCAGGAACGGCGCGACTTTATAAGCAATCCATGATGCAAACTGCTGCTGGTGACCAATGGAGAAACCGCAGCCGTCCGTCACTTCCTGAGTCGGCTTGTACATCATGTTGGAGGTGATGCCCCAATAGAGCGAAACCAGAATCGCAGTGCAGATAATGGTCGTCCACATGGAGTAGCCGAAAATAAACAACGTAACGGCAATCAGCCCGGCCTGCTGGAACATAATGTGGCCGGTCAGCATGATGGTGCGAATGCCGGTAATACGACGCAGCAGCACGTAACAGATGTTCAACGCCAGAGCCAACAGCACCGCGTACCCCACCCAGCTATAGGCATCGCCCATACGCTCGATAGTGGCCATCATTGATGGCATAGGTATCTGAAATCGCACCGTTAATGCCATAAACTTCCGACATTTTCGCCACCACCGGTTTGAAGGTGCTGGTCAGGATGCCGGACCCTGCCTGCAACAACATGAAACCAATAATGGTTTTAATCGTACCTTTGATAATCACGCTGACACTTTTGCGCAGCAGGATATAGCCCAGACAGGTCACAATACCCAGCAGTAACGGGGCATTGGTCATGACCTGGTTAAAAAACACGGTAAAGATGTTGTAGAGGATCTCCATAACGATCTCCTGAAGAAGAGGTAGCCGGGTATTCCACACACCCGGAATGTTGTGCACTCACTCTAATTTTCAAAAGTAATCACAACAAGATTATTTATGATTAAATGTGACGCGGCACGCAAATAATTCCACAACGAAAGTATGTGATTCACATAAAGAAACAATTAATCATTTAAATTCATTCAGTTAATTTGATTACACATTCCATTAAATCTTTCCACAGCCAAAATTCACAACAACTCACCAGGCCGAAAGTCAAAAAATGGTCATTGCCTTCCTGAAAAAATAGTGTCAGGATTAATCAAAACCAATCAATTATTGATTCAAATTGAACCATCATGAAGGTAAATGGCGATGAGTAAAGTGAAAAGTATCACCCGTGAATCCTGGATCCTGAGTACTTTCCCGGAGTGGGGTAGCTGGCTGAATGAAGAAATTGAACAGGAGCAGGTCGCACCAGGCACATTCGCGATGTGGTGGCTCGGCTGTACCGGGATCTGGTTGAAATCAGAAGGTGGCACCAACGTTTGCGTCGATTTCTGGTGCGGTACTGGCAAACAAAGTCACGGCAACCCGCTGATGAAACAGGGTCACCAGATGCAGCGCATGGCGGGCGTGAAAAAACTGCAACCAAACCTGCGTACCACGCCGTTTGTTCTTGATCCGTTTGCGATTCGCCAGATCGACGCGGTGCTGGCGACTCACGATCACAACGATCATATCGACGTGAACGTGGCAGCCGCCGTGATGCAGAACTGCGCTGATGACGTACCGTTTATCGGGCCGAAAACCTGCGTGGATTTATGGATTGGCTGGGGCGTGCCGAAAGAACGTTGCATCGTGGTCAAACCGGGCGATGTAGTAAAAGTGAAAGACATTGAAATTCATGCGCTTGACGCTTTCGACCGTACTGCACTGATCACTCTGCCTGCGGATCAAAAAGCGGCTGGCGTACTGCCGGACGGCATGGACGATCGCGCGGTGAACTACCTGTTCAAAACGCCTGGCGGCTCCCTGTATCACAGTGGCGATTCCCACTACTCTAACTACTATGCGAAACATGGTAACGAGCATCAGATCGATGTGGCGTTAGGCTCGTACGGTGAGAACCCACGCGGTATTACCGACAAAATGACCAGTGCCGATATGCTGCGTATGGGTGAAGCCCTTAATGCGAAAGTGGTTATCCCGTTCCACCACGATATCTGGTCAAACTTCCAGGCCGATCCGCAAGAGATCCGCGTGCTGTGGGAGATGAAAAAAGATCGTCTGAAATATGGCTTCAAGCCGTTTATCTGGCAGGTTGGCGGCAAGTTCACATGGCCGCTGGATAAAGACAATTTCGAGTACCATTATCCGCGCGGTTTTGACGATTGCTTCACCATTGAACCGGATCTGCCGTTCAAATCGTTCCTGTAATCTGTCGCTTATACCGGATAGCGTAAAGATGTTCGCGCTATCCGGCGTAGTATTTTCTGGCTATTTCAAATATCATCTAAAAAAATCAAATTTTATCGGAATAGCTCATGACTGAAGCACAAAGACATCAAATTCTCCTGGAAATGCTCGCACAACTGGGCTTTGTGACTGTTGAGAAAGTCGTTGAGCGTCTGGGAATTTCCCCTGCTACCGCGCGACGCGATATCAATAAACTCGACGAAAGCGGCAAACTGAAAAAAGTGCGCAATGGCGCAGAAGCGATTACCCAACAGCGCCCGCGCTGGACGCCGATGAATCTGCATCAGGCGCAAAATCACGATGAAAAGGTACGTATCGCCAAAGCGGCCTCACAACTGGTCAACCCAGGCGAAAGCGTGGTCATTAACTGCGGTTCCACCGCGTTCCTGCTCGGACGGGAAATGTGTGGCAAGCCGGTGCAAATCATCACTAATTACCTACCTCTGGCGAATTACCTGATCGATCAGGAACATGAAAGCGTGATCATCATGGGCGGGCAATATAACAAAAGTCAGTCCATCACCTTAAGTCCACAGGGCAGCGAAAATAGTCTCTATGCCGGGCACTGGATGTTTACCAGTGGCAAAGGGCTGACCGCAGAAGGGTTATATAAAACCGATATGCTGACAGCAATGGCAGAGCAGAAGATGCTGAGCGTGGTAGGGAAACTGGTGGTGCTGGTCGATAGCAGTAAGATTGGCGAACGTGCGGGGATGCTCTTTAGCCGTGCCGATCAAATCGATATGCTGATCACCGGCAAAAATGCTAACCCGGAAATCCTGCAACAACTGGAAGCGCAAGGGGTCAGCATTCTGCGTGTTTAAAGATGCTGGCGGAAAAATGTCACGGCGGCATCTAACGCCTCAGGTGTAATACGGTGGCGCACGCCTGGCTGCCATGAACAGGTTAACTGTTTATCCCGTCCCGTTTCTCTTAATGCCTGCTGCAAACGTAGTGATTCGTCGGCAGGCACGACGTCGTCGTCAAGGCCATGCCACAGCAGGAGCGGCCTGTCCCCGAGTTGTTCCAGGTGGTTTGTTGCTTCCCACTCCAACAGTGGCGCGATAATGTTATTAAATTCATTCTGCTGTGCTGCGGTTTCGGGTATTAGCGGCGGAAACAGAGAACGGGCAAGCGATGAGAAATAGCCCGATCCCATCATGCTGGCGGTACATTTCACCGTGGGGTGGCGAGCGGCAATCCCCAGCGCCGTCATCGCGCCCATCGATGCGCCACCAACCGCCAGGCGTTCATCAAGCAGCCATTTTTCTTCGGCTATTGCCGCACGTAAGGTAGTGAATTCCTGCATACTTTGTAGCAAGATTTGCCAGAATTGATTTAACCGTCGCGGTGCGTCGCCACTAAAACGGCTACCGTGATCGGGCGCATCCGGCATAATCACCCGCAAACCAGCCTGTGCCAACGCGACGGCAAAATAGCTATACACCAGGCTGGATGAAGTAAAACCGTGATAAAAAATCACGCATGGTAACGGTGTTTCTTTTTGCCCTGTGGGATAAGCGTGAAGAACGGGAATATCTGCCAGCACGCGCGATTCTAATTCAATCATCTATTTCTCCTTTGGGTCTGGTATGACATGAACAAATCCTTAGCACAAGTTTCTGCTGGCAGTATTAGTTCATAATGTTGAGATGTGGATTACGCTTTCGCTAAGTTTTCATTCGAAAATCGCGTACCAGGTAACAATTCGGGAACATTCCCCCAAAGTTAAATTAATAAGGCACTACACTATGGTTAGCAGGAAACGTAATAGCGTTATTTCCCGGTTTGCCAGTTTATTATTGGTGTTGATGTTAAGCGCCTGTAGCGCACTGCAAGGTACGCCACAGCCAGCGCCGCCAGTAACGGATCATCCGCAAGAGATTCGCCGCGACCAAACCCAGGGGTTGCAGCGAATAGGCAGCGTAAGCACGATGGTTCGGGGCTCTCCGGATGACGCATTAGCAGAAATCAGAGCGAAAGCTGTCGCTGCAAAAGCTGATTATTACGTTGTCGTCATGGTGGATGAAACCATCGTGACAGGACAGTGGTATTCACAAGCCATTTTATACTCTAAATAATTCGAGTTGCAGGACAAAACGGCAGGGGCGTTTTGAACAACGCTTGCGTTGGCCCTGAAAGGGCGAGGCCTCAGGCCGAGTAACGCGACAAGCGAGTGAATCCCCAGGAGCTTACATAAGTAAGTGACTGGGGTGAGTGAACGCAGGCGCAGCACATGCAACTTGAAGTATGACGAGTATATACCGTAAATAAATCAGACAACTTACATAGCCAGCTTTACATTGCTTTGCGTCCCTATGCGTTTACCTGTGCACAATAAATTACCGGCTGGAAGCTCGGGCGTTTATTACCGCGATGGAATGCCCTGCATCATGTGGGGAAACGAAAAATGGAGCTGACGATGAAACAATTACTTGCCTCACCCTCGCTACAATTAGTGACTTATCCTGCGAGCGCCACGGCACAGTCTGCAGAATTCGCCAGTGCTGACTGCGTGACGGGCCTGAATGAAATAGGTCAGATCTCGGTTAACAATATTTCAGGGGATCCGCAGGACGTGGAACGTATCGTGGCGTTAAAGGCCGATGAACAGGGGGCATCATGGTATCGCATTATTACCATGTACGAAGACCAGCAGCCCGATAACTGGCGCGTACAGGCGATACTGTATGCATGAATGTCATCAACATCGAATAAACAATGCCGGATGCGGCGCCTGCGCCTTATCCGGCCTACAGATCCTAAGATAAGACGCGCCAGCGTCGTATCAGGCGTACTCGCTTACAAAAACACGCCTCCCGTCGCCCGCAGTAATAAATCATTCTGGATCTGCTCTGACACCCGCACGCCACCGCGCGTATCTAACATTATCTGACACCACGCCTGTGCCATTGGCGGTGAAGCATATTTCAACATTTGTGCGCCGCAACCCAGCAGGAATAGCTGATGAGTGATCTCTCGCCCAAGCTCTTCAGTAGGTTTGCGCAGTTGCTGCTGTAATCGACGAACCGCACGATCAAAATAACGATCTTGCCCTTTCACTTCCATAAACGCTTCCGACAGTAAGTCGTATACACCCGCCTGCTTATTGAGAACGCGCAGCACATCCAGACACATGATGTTGCCAGAACCTTCCCAAATACTGTTTACCGGCATCTCCCGATAAAGACGCGGCAGCTCGCTCTCCTCGCAATAGCCAATTCCGCCCAGCACTTCCATCGCTTCAGCCACAAACGGAATACCACTTTTGCAAATCACAAACTTCGCCGTTGGGGTGAATAAGCGCGCCCACAGGGCTTCTTTGGCATCGGCGCGTCGATCCCACGCCCGCGCCAGACGAAACAGCAATGCCGTTTGCCCTTCAAGCTGAAGCGCCATACGACTTAAGACATGACGCATCAGAGGCTGTTGGATCAATGGATTACCAAAAACATGGCGTTGATGTGCATGATAAATCGCCAGCGAGAATGCACGGCGCATCATGGCATGGCTACCCAGGGCGCAATCAAAACGCGTCATCCCGCCCATTTTCAGGATCAGGCGAATACCTTCTCCTTCCTGCCCCAACAACCAGCCAATGGCGTCCTGAAACTCCACTTCGCAACTGGCGTTAGAGCGATTACCCAGCTTATCTTTCAGCCGTTCGAGGCGAATCGCATTGCGTTGCCCGTCAGGCAAAAATCGCGGCACAAAAAAGCAGGACAGACCGCCCGTGGTCTGCGCCAGCACCAGATGTGCATCGCTTTGCGGCACCGAGAAAAACCATTTATGCCCCACCAGCCGATAAGAGCCATCTTCCAGACGCTCTGCCCGTGTGGTATTGCTCATAACATCAGAGCCGCCCTGCTTTTCCGTCATTCCCATGCCAATCAACAGGCCGCGTTTTTGCCCGCCTGGCAATAAGTGGGAATCGTAGCGATCGCTCAACAGTGGCGTGGTCCAGTCCTGAAACGGCGCGGGTAGCATCTGTAACAACAATGGCGTGGCGGCAAAGGTCATCGTTATCGGACATAACGACCCTGCCTCAACCTGTGCGTGCAACATAAAACGCGCCGCGCGCGCCACAAATGCGCCGGAGCGAGCGTCTTCTTCCCAGGCAAGATTGTGCACCCGGTTGGTACATAGCGCCTGCATCAGCAGGTGCCAGGCGGGGTGAAAACGCACATCGTCCAGACGGCGTCCTTGCGCATCGTAGCGCAATAATTCAGGCGGATTCACATTCGCCAGACGCCCCAGTTCAAGGGCTTCAGCCGTTCCTAACTGCTGACCAATACTGGCTAGAAAATCGCTATCCCAGCCAGCACCTTCACGCGTTACCGCTTCACAGAGCGCGCCATCAGACAGGTATAAGTTGCTGTTATTTAATGGTATAGGTTGATTAAAAACGGTGTGAGTTTGCCAGTGCACTGTGTCTCCCTCCATCAATGGCAGTCACCCTTAGTATGGTCACTGCCATGGATTCCTGACAGAAAGAGATTGCTAAAACATTCTTAACCCGCAATGTAATGCGGAACAAAACGCGAAGTGTCTTTAGTGATCAGCGTGTTATCTTCGCGAATACCCATTCCGCACGCTTCATCATCGACAATCCAGCTACCGATGAGTGTGTAGCTATCGCCAAATCGCGGCAGTGGTTGAAATGCCTGGTAGATCATCGGTTCATCGGCGTAATCACCATCAGCATGGTCAACGACATCATTCTGACCGTTGAAAATGGTGACGTTGCCGCCTTCGCGCGAGTAGATCGGTTTACGCACATAGCTTTCGCCAGCGGCAATCTGCGGTTTTTCGCCCTCAAACCAGGAGGCCAGAAGGTTAGGATGACCAGGGAAGAAGCGCCAAAGCAACGGCATTAACCCTTTATTGCTCAATATGCTTTTCCATAGCGGCTCCACCCATTGCTCACGGCGCTTGCGCAGCAGAGGACCGTTATCGTCACGCATCATCCACTCCAGCGGATACAGCTTAAATGCACGCTGGATGACGTTATCATCAAGATCGGTCAGCACGCCGCCGACGCCCAGGCCAAGATCTTCAATGTAGATAAACCGCGACTCCTGCCCTGCCTGCTGGGCGCAGTCCTGCAAGTACAGCACGGTACTCCTGTCTTCATCGGTGTCCTGACAGCAGCAAAAATAAAACGGCTCCCGACTGTAAAGTTCACTAAAGCGCGAGATGAGGCGTTCCTGAATGGCATTGTACTGATCGGCGTCACGTGGAATAACGCCGCTGCGCCGCGCATCCTCCAGCCACAGCCACTGGAAATAAGCCGATTCATACAACGAGGTTGGCGTATCGGCGTTGTACTCCAGCAGCTTCACCGGCGCATTACCACACCAGGCAAAATCCATCCGGCCATACAGCGAAGGATCGCGTGCGCGCCAGCTTTCAGCGATCACATCCCAGTACAACGGCGGGATCGCCAGTTGCGTCAGGATCTCTTCGTCTTTAACCGCGCGATCCACCACCTCAAGGCACATCTGATGCAGTTCCGCAGTCGGTTTTTCGATCTGCTCTTCAATCTGGCGCAGAGTAAAACGGTAAGCCCGACTCTCGTCCCAATAGATTTCATTGTCGATGATATGAAAGTCGAAACCGTTATCAGCGGCGATCTGGTCCAGATCCCGCCGCACAGGAACGTTGTGTCTCAGCATGATTAGCCTCCCCAATGCCCACGGGCGCTGGAAGAACGACCATAGCCGCCGCGCGAAACGGTCGACGCTTTTCTGGTGGTAAAGCCGCCCGAAGAATAAGACTCTTTTTTGCCAGAACCGGAGCGCCAGGAGTAATCACCAGAAGTGTTGCGCCAGACGGGGCGCGAAGCAAAAGAGGAACCGCCGCTGTTATACACAAACTGCTCGTCGCGATCTTTACGAATAACCCGGCTTAACAAAAATCCAGAAACAACCGGGATCCAACTCTGTTCAACGTTGTCGTAGTAACAATTTTCATACTTAGACTGACAATTCTGCTGAGTCATATTCTTCGGAACATCGGCATAAAACGCCGCTTTGGCGTTGTTCCAGCCATGCGCACAGATATCTGAATTATTACCGTCATCAATACAATCCTGCACTGTCGAGTAAAACGTTCCGTCGCCGTCGTTATCGACATCGCCGCTATCGGCACAACCTTTCAATACGAAAAAAGCGGCACCGCCCATTAGCGCCAACGTTAAGTATTTTTGTGCGTAGCGATTGCGACGCGGTTCAAAAGGATTATTCGGTCTACCAATGCGACTGATCGCTCCGTGACCAATTTTACTGTTATTTCTTGATTTGCGTTTTCTGGCCATGATCGTCCATTACCATGTCATACAAGCTGCGTTAAAAATACCGCCAGCCAGCGCGGCGGTTCCCATAAACATTCCTGCCGCAGTGTTGTGATTAATAATTTTATCGCTTAATGCCGGCATATAAAGTCTGACGCCAGCAAAAACGAGTAACTGAATTAGGTAATGACTCCAACTTATTGATAGTGTTTTATGTTCAGATAATGCCCGATGACTTTGTCATGCAGCTCCACCGATT